>JAHIOK010000293.1 GCA_018895315.1 Actinomycetota bacterium
CCTCGTTGTTAGTGTGTTGACGTGAACATGCAGGAGTTCGGGACGCAGCCGTCCGGCCAATCCACCACCACCCCCGACGCGCAGCCGCTCGGCGCAGGGGTCGTGAAGCGCTCGACCCGTCTCGATGACGGCCGTGAGCTCATCTACTACGACGACCCCGACACCGCACTCGGCGCCGAGCGCGCCGTCGACACCCGCACCCTCGACCCGCGCCCCGCCACAGCGACCATGCGCCTCGACGTGCTCACCGGGGACTGGGTCTCGGTCGCCGCGGCCCGCCAGAACCGGGTGTTCCTCCCGCCGGCCGAGCTCGACCCGCTGGCACCGCAGAGCCCGACGAACCCGTCCGAGGTGCCATCGCTCTACGACGTCGCGGTGTTCGAGAACCGCTCGCCCTCGTTCGGACCCGCCCTGGCCGAAGCCCACGACGGAGCTCCCGCGGCCTCCGACCCGCCCCACGGCATCGCCGACACCGAAGCCCTCGGACTCGGCCGCACCCGCACCTCCGTCGGCCGCTGCGAGGTCGTGTGCTTCAGCCCCGCCCACGAGGGCTCGTTCGGCACACTGTCGACCACGCGTGCCCGCACCGTCATCGAAGCCTGGGCCGATCGCACCGCGGCCCTGTCGGCCCTGCCCGGCATCGAGCAGGTGTTCCCGTTCGAGAACCGCGGTGAGGCAATCGGGGTGACCCTCGGCCACCCGCACGGTCAGATCTACGCCTATCCCTACGTGACTCCGCGCACGACCCGACTGCTCGATTCGATCGACCGCACCGCTCCCGACCTGTTCCAGCGCATCCTCGAGTTCGAGCAGGACTCCGAGCGCGTCATCCTGCGTGGCGAGCACTGGACGGCGTTCGTGCCGTTCGCGGCACGCTGGCCTGTCGAGGTGCACCTGCTCCCCCACCGTCACGTCGCCGACTTCGCCGAGACCAACCTCGCCGAGCGGGACGAACTCGCCCCGCTGTACCTGCGCCTGCTGCGCGGGATCGACGCGCTCTACGACACCCCCACCCCCTACATCGCGGCCTGGCACCAGGCGCCCGTGAACGTGGGCCGCGACACCGTGCGGATGCACCTCGAGATCACCTCGCCCCGCCGCGCCGCCGACAAGCTGAAGTTCCTCGCGGGCTCGGAGGCCGCCATGGGCGCCTGGATCGGCGACATCGCCCCCGAGACCTCGGCCGCACGCCTACGCACCGCTATAGAAGGAGGAGCACTGTGACCACGACGGATGCCGCACCCCGCGGTGCATCGCGCACCCCCGAGGCCGCACGCGCGCTGTTCGCCGATCTCACGGGCCGCGATCCCGTCGGCACCTGGTCGGCCCCGGGCCGGGTCAACCTGATCGGCGAGCACACCGACTACAACGACGGGTTCGTGCTGCCCTTCGCGATCGAACAGCGCACCGTGGTCGCGCTGGGCCTACGTTCCGACGCTCGCATCCGTGTCGCCTCGACCCTCGACGCCGCTCCGGTCGAGGTGGCGGTCTCCGACCTCGACGGGCTGTTCCCGACCGTCGGCGCACACCCCGCCGTGCCCGAGTGGGCGGCCTATCCCCTGGGCGTCGCATGGGCGCTGCTGCAGGCATCCGGAGCCACCGACGTCACCGGGGTCGACCTCGCGATCGCCTCCGACGTGCCCGTGGGTGCCGGGCTGTCATCATCCGCCGCGATCGAGGGTGCCACCGCATCCGCTCTCAACGACACCTGGGATCTGGGCCTCGACCGGGTCGCGCTCGCGCAGGTGGGCCGCCGCGCCGAGAACGAAGCGGTCGGTGCCCCGACCGGAATCATGGACCAGATGGCTTCGATGCTCGGCCGACCGGACGCCGCGATCTTCCTCGACTGCCGCACGCTCGATGCGAACGTCATCGACCTCGGGTTCGCCGCCGCGGGCCTCGAGTTGCTCGTGATCGACACCGGCGTGAAGCACGCGCACTCCACCGGCGGCTACGGCGAGCGCCGCGCCTCGTGCGAGCGCGGAGCCGAGATCATGGGGGTGACAGCATTGCGCGACCTGTCCGTCGACGACCTCACCCGCGCCGCCACGGTGATGGACGACATCACGTTCCGCCGGGTGCGCCACGTGGTGACCGAGAACCAGCGCGTCCTCGACACCGTGCACACCCTGCGCGACGCTGGCCCACTGCAGATCGGCGCACTCCTGGATGCCTCGCACGTATCGATGCGCGACGACTTCGAGATCTCGGTGCCCGAACTCGACTCCGCGGTCGAGGCCGCACTCAGCGCCGGTGCGATCGGGGCGCGCATGACCGGCGGAGGGTTCGGCGGTGCAGCGATCGCGCTCGTCGATCACGAGAAGGCGACTGCGGTGACGGATGCCGTGAATGCAGCCTTCGCTGCAGCCGGATTCACCGCCCCGCACATCTTCACCGTCTCCGCATCGGCGGGTGCGCACCGCGACGCCTGAGGCGGACTCCTGGCACGTCGCGGGAGTCGGCTCGACGTTCAGCGCTCGGCCGCGACGCCGAAGGCACCTCCGTAGGCTGGCGGCATGAATGTGCACGCCGTGGATCCGCGAATCTGCCCGACCTGCGGCGACGTGCTCACGTTCGAGATCCTCGACGACGAGCGGTTCCTGGTCGCGTGGTCATGCATGACGTGCGGACTGATCCGCACTACCGAACCGATCTGACGCGCTGTCGAGCCGACCCGTTCCGGCGTCGGAGGCGAAGGCGCGCCCGAAGATCGACCGGGCGCGTCGCGCGACGGCAGGTCGATCCGCAGGATCGGTGCGGGCGAGCTCGGCAGCCAGCATCCCGGCGCCCAGGAGCACGTCCTCGGGATCGACGTGCGCTCCGATGCGGCCGATGGCCTGGTCGCGCGCCAGCAGGGCGGCGACGATCGCGCCGAACCGCTCTCCGAGGTGAGCGACGCGGCGGTCGTGCCGATGCGCGTTGACGAGTTCGATCAGCACCGTCGAGCTCGTCGCCTGTGCCACGACGAGATCGAGGAGGTCGTCGAGCGTGCGCTCCGCGGGGGCCGCGAAAAGCTCGAGCTCGGTGATGTTCTCCTCGAAGACGGCGACTCCGAGATCGATGCGATCGGGGAAATGTCGATAGAGGCTCCCCTGCCCGACCCCGGCACGCCGCGCGATCCCGGAGAGCGGAGCGTGCAGTCCTTCTTCGGCGAAGATCACGCGCGCCGCCTCAATGAGCGCTCGGCGATTTGCCGGGCCGGCGATCGGCCCGCGATTCGTCCTCGAGGACTGTTCCGATGAGGAGGGCACGGGTATAACCTAGTACCGGACAACGTTGTCCGGTACTAGAGCAAAGGAAGCATCATGGCCAAGACCAGCGGACCGCTCACGGGCGACTCATCCATCTCGACCTGGCTCGACGACCCCACCGGCGGAGCGATCCTCCGCGACCTGCTCGCCCAGGGCGGCCAAGGACCCGAGGTGTTTCGCCCGATCAGCAAGCTCGCCATCAAACGGCTGGTCAAGATGAGCCGCGGCGCGTTCACGCAGGAGATGCTGGACGATCTGATCCGACGCGCAGCCGCGGGCGACATTCCCTCCACGGCGACTCCCTCCGGTGCGGCTCCTCAGCATGCGGAAGCTGCAACGCCCAACGAAGAGGATGCCGCAGCCTCCGTCGACGTGCGCCCCTGGATCGAGCGCATCGATGCGGGCCGGTTCAGCGGCCAGACCGTCATCGTCACCGGCGCCGGTTCGGGGATCGGGCGCGCCACGGCATCGCGGATCGCGCGCGAAGGCGGCCGCGTCGTTGCCGTCGACGTCTCGCAGGAGCGCCTCGACGACTTCGTCGCAGAGCACTCCGGTGCCGACATCGTCCCCCTCACCGCAGACATCACCGACGACGCCGGCGTCGCGCGCATCGTCGCCGCCGCGGGCGCAACGATCGATGCGCTCGCCAACATCGCCGGAATCATGGATGATATGACGCCGATCGGTGAGGTGTCGGATGCCGTGTGGGAGCGTGTGTTCCGCGTGAACGTCACGGGCACGATGAAACTGATGCGCGCGGTGATTCCCGCGATGCTCGCTCAGGGCGGCGGTTCGATCGTCAACACGGCGTCCGAGGCCGCATTGCGCGGCTCCGCCGCCGGCGTCGCCTACACCGCTTCGAAGCACGCCGTGGCCGGCCTCACCAAGAGCAGCGCGTTCATGTACGGCCCGAGCGGAATTCGCGTCAACGCCGTCGCGCCCGGACCCACGATGACGAACATCGAGGCGAGCTTCGGATCACCGCTCGGCGCCGACCGCGTCCAAACCGCGATGGCGATCATGCCCGATCCCGTCGAGGCCGACGCGCTGGCAGCATCCATCACGTTCCTGCTGAGCGACGACGGCGTGAACATCAACGGCATCATCATGGCCAGCGACGGGGGCTGGTCGGCGGCCTAGAGCTTTCGATGCTTCGCCACTCGTTTTCGACCCGCGGGAAAACGGTGTGACACTCGGCTTTGAATCTCGACCACTCCTCGGTTTACGCTCGGGACATGGCTCAACGAGGTTCCTATGCCAAGGGCGTGGCGAAGCGCGAAGAGATACTCGAGCGCGAGCTCGACGTGGTCGCACGCGAGGGATACCGCGGAGCATCCGTCAAGGAGCTCGCCGAAGCGGTCGGCCTCAGCCAAGCGGGACTTCTGCATTACTTCGGCACGAAGGAGGAGCTCTTCACCGAAATACTGCGCAAGCGCGACGAAGTCGATATCGCCCACTACCGCGGTGAGACGAGCGAGAAGCCCGACTCTGATGTGCGCGATCTTCGCACCGGCTACCTGCAGATCATCCGGCACAACAGCGAAGTGCCCGGGCTCGTGCAGCTGTTCTCCCGGATGGCGGTGGATGCCGCCGATCCGGAGCATCCCGCTCACTCCTTCTTCCTCGCCCGCGGCGCGGAGCTTCGCGACGAGTTCACTCATGCGCTCGCGCACCAACAACGCACCGGCGGCCTGACCGATCGCATCGCGCCCGGCACCCTCGCCCGCATCCTGCAGGCGGTCGCCGACGGGCTCCAGGTGCAGTGGATGCAGGACCCGACCATCGACATGGCGGGGATCGTCAATGCGCTTTTCGACGCGTTGACGCCGACGCCTTCCGACGAACCAGCACCAGCACCAGCACCATCACCAGAGGAGCACGGATGACGCATCCTGAGCACCCGATCGTCCAGATCGCCCCCGGCACCCTACGGGGCATGTGGCGGGGCGATTCGGCGGCGTTCCTCGGCATCCCGTTCGCGCAGGCACCGGTCGGCGACCTGCGCTTCGCCGCGCCGGTGCCGCCCGAGCCCTGGGAAGGCGTGCGCGACGCTCTCGCCTACGGCGCGACGGCGAAGCGCGAGATCCCGGGCGAGCAGACGCTGATCCCCGAGCCGGCCGTGCCAGGAGACGCCACGCTCAATGTGAATGTCTTCACGCCCGCCCCGGGTCGGACCGACGCGGCGCTGCCGGTACTGGTCTACATCCACGGCGGCGGCTACACCGAGGGATCCCCTGCGAGCCCCTGGTACGACGGCCGGGCATTCACGCGCGACGGCGTCGTCACCGTGACGATCTCGTACCGCCTCGGATTCGACGGCTTCGGCTACATCGCCGGGGCCCCGACCAACCGCGGTGTGCGCGACTGGCTGCTCGCGCTCGAGTGGGTGCGTGAGAACATCGCGGCCTTCGGCGGCGACCCCTCGCACGTGACGATTGCCGGGCAGTCCGCAGGCGGCGGCGCCGTGCTCACACTGCTCGGGATGCCGGCGGCCCAGCACCTCTTCCACTCCGTGTGGTCGCTCTCTGGCGCACTTGCGAACGTGTCGGCCGAACGCGCCCGCACAGCCTCGGCGAGGCTCGCGCGCCTGGCCGGCGTCGATGCGACCCGCGAGGGGTTCGCCTCGGTGCCCGAAGCCCGTGTGTTCGCGCTGCAGAAAACCGCGGGCTCGTCGGAGTCGAAGAAGCCGATGGCCGCGATCACTTCGATGCTCGAGGACGGCCCTCCCTGGGGACCGATGATCGACGGCGATCTGATCACGCAGCCGACCATCGACGCGATCCGTTCGGGCATCGGCGCCGACAAACCCCTCGTGATGGGTGCCACCGACGACGAGTTCACGATGGTGACCGACAGCGCGAAGCGCACGCTGCGGCTGATCCCGGCCTCCTTCGCGCTGGGCCGGTTGGAGCGGGATCGGAGCGTGCGTCGGGAGTACCTCGCCGCGAACGGCCCGCAGCGCCGCAAGTGCACCGCCGCCGTGCTGGGGCGATTCGTGACCGACCGTGTCTTCCGGGCGCCGCTCGTGCGCCTCGCCGAGGCGCGGGCGGATGCCCCGACCTGGGCGTACCGATTCTCTTGGGTCTCGCCCACCCGCGGGTGGGCGCTGCACTGCCTGGACGTGCCCTTCTGGTTCGACTGCCTCGACTCCGAGGGCGTGTCGGCGATCGCGGGCGACGCGCCGCCGCAGTCGCTCGCCGATGCACTGCACGGGGCGGCGGTGGAATTCATCCGTGAAGGGGAACCCGGGTGGAAGCCGTGGTCGTCGCAGCCCGGAGTCACGCGGATCTTCGGGGGCGAACCGTCCACTCCCGAGGTACGCCCGGCCGCATTCGCGTCGGTCCGCGCCCTCCTCTGAGTAGCCGTAACCCCGCGATCCGGTCCGCGGTGGTCCGTTCACGCACGGTTTTGGGTGCTCTGGACCCGCTCAGAGCACCCAAAACCATGCGTAAACGGAATGGTGCGGGTGTCAGGCGAGAGCGGGGATGACCTCGCGCTCGAACAGGTCGATGCCGGATCGATCGTAGGCGTGCTCGGGGAAGTAGGTGATCGCGTAGTCCATCCCGTGATCGCGCATCTCGGCGAGGCGGTCGACGATCTGGGCCGGCGTACCCACCAGAGCGGTGCCGTCGCGATAGTCCTTCATGAAATCGGCGGTCGCCGCGCCGAGGTACGGACTCACCCGTGCTTCGAGGGCATCGACCCGTGCCGCGGCATCCGCTTCGGTCTCGGCGATGATCGTGTTGAAGTTGGCGGAGAGCACGATGCCCGACACGTCACGACCCACGGTCTCACCGTGTGCGCGGAGGATCTCGCGCTTGCGATCGAACTCTTCGGGCGTGCCCGACCAGTTGACGTAGTCGGCGTACTTGGCGGCGATCTTCAGCGTCACCTTCTCGCCTCCGCCGGCGATCCACACCGGGATGCCGCCATCCTGCAGCGGCTGCGGCTGCACAATGGCACCATCCACCTGATAGTGCTTCCCGTCGAGCGTCGCGGTGCCGGTCGACCACGCCTGCTTCATGATGTCGACACCCTCGTCGAGCATCGCGAGTCGATCGCCGATGCGCGGGAACCCGTAGCCGTAGGCCCGCCACTCGTGCTCGTACCATCCGCCGCCGATGCCCATCTCGACGCGACCGCCCGAGACGATGTCGACGGTTGCTGCGACCTTCGCGAGATACGCGGGGTTGCGGTATCCCATGCAGGTGCACATCTGTCCGAGGCGGATGCGGTCAGTGACCGCGGCGAACGCCGACATCAGAGTCCATGCCTCGTGGGTGGCTTCATGGCTCGGCACCGGAACCGTGTGGAAGTGGTCGTAGACCCAGAGCGATTCCCACGTCCCCTCGTCCGCTCGCTGAGCGAGCTCACGCATCACGCGCCACTGATCTCTCGGCTCGATTCCGACCAGATCGTGACGCCAGCCTTGCGGGATGAAGATTCCGAATCGCATGAATCCGAGCCTACGAGGTTGAGAACGGATGTGCAGGATCTCCGCCGTTCGGCAGCGTCGTGAGGACTTCGGCGTGCGGCATCCGCGCGGCCATCACGGCGATCGCTGCCGGGTTCGCGTCGACGAGCACGGCATGACGGCCGAGCGCCGAGGCGACCGCCCCGGTGGTGCCGCTGCCGGCGAAGAGATCGAGCACGCGGTCGCCCGGCCTGCTGGACGCCTGGACGATCCGACGCAGAATGCCCTCGGGCTTCTGGGTCGGATACCCGGTCTTCTCCCGCCCCGTCGTGGGCACGATCGTGTGCCACCACACGTCGGTGGGCAGCTTTCCGCGTGCCGCCTTCTCTGCGGTGACGAGGCCGGGGGCCATATAGGGCTCGCGATCGACCGATTCGGAATCGAACCAGTACCCCGTGGGGTCCTTCACGTAGACCAGGATCGTGTCGTGCTTGGTCGGCCATCGACGCTTGGATTTCGCGCCGTAGTCGTAGGCCCAGATGAGTTCGTTGAGGAACCTCTCCCGCCCGAACAGTGCATCCATCAGGACCTTCGCATAGTGGGCCTCGCGATAGTCGAGGTGCACGTACAGGGTGCCGTCGGGTGCGAGCAGGCGCCAGGCCTCGGCGAGCCGCGGTTCGAGGTATCCCCAGTAGTCATCGAACCGGTCGTCGTAGGTGCGGAGGTCGCCGCGCAGCCGCTCGTAGTCCCGTCCGTGGAAACCCGTGCGCACGCTCCGTGATTGCGTGGGTTCGGGCTCCACGGCGACCGCGATCTCGACCGCACGCTCACGGGTACGGCCGGTGTTGAACGGCGGGTCGAGGTAGATCAGAGTGAACGCTCCGGAGGGCAGGCCACGGGCGACGTCGAGGTTGTCGCCGAGATGGATCTCGACCTCCCCGGCGGAAGGGTCGACACCCCGTGCCGACGCGGCCTGCGACCCCGACGGGACGGGGGCCGGAGGCGCCGCGGATTCCGCGGTCACGGAACCCGCTGCAGCCACGCCTCGGTGGCGAACTTCGACTCAACGAGCGCCTCGGCTTCGGCATATTCCTCGGCGGTGATATGTCCTGTTTCGGCGCCGTACAGGGTCGTGAAGGTCTCGATGAACCGGTCGATCACGGCCTCGCGCGACCGTCCGGTCTGGCTGCGTAGCGGGTCGACACGCTTGGCGGCCGACACCGTTCCCTTGTCGCTGAGCTTCTCTCGCCCGATCCGCAGCACCTCGGTCATGACCTGGCCATCCATGTCATAACTGAGCGTGGCGTGGTGGAGCACTCCGCCGTTCGCGAGCCGCTTCTGCGCGGCGCCGCCGATCTTTCCGGATGGCCCCGCGATGTCGTTGAGCGGCTGATACGTCGCGTCGATGCCCAGCGACCGCAGTGCCTGCAGCACCCAGTCGTCGAGGAAGGCATAGGAATCGGCGAAGGTCATGCCGGCCACCAGCGACCCCGGAACGTACAGCGAGTAGGTCACGATCGAGTTCGCAGCCATCATCATGGCGCCGCCGCCCGAGATCCGTCGCACGACGTCGAAGCCGTGCCTCGCCGCTCCTGCGGGGTCGACTTCGTTGCGCAGCGACTGGAACGACCCGATCACGACGGCCGACTCGTTCCATTCCCACAGCCGGAGCGTCGGGTTGCGGCGCCCGTCGCCCACGCGGGCCGTCAGCACTTCGTCGAGGGCGAGGTTCATGCGCGGCGACACCGGTGCATCGTGCACAACCTCCCACGAGAAGTCGCGCCATCCCGGGGCCGTGATCAAAGCGCGGCGCACTGCTGTCGCGACCGACTCGGGCGTGAAGCCCAGCAACTGCGCGCCCTCGGGGAGCGCAGCACGCACGGCCGCCGCGATGGTCGGCACGTCGGATTCGACCGGCAGGCCGGTGACGGCCGCATCGATGTCGGCGAGAGCGTCATCGGGCTCGAGGAAGAAGTCGCCCGCGAGGTGGAACTCAGCGATGCGCCCGTCATTCACCTCGAGGTCGACGACCACGAGCTTTCCACCGGGGACCTTGTATTCGCCGTGCATGGGTTCAGCCTACGGCGGTGCGTCTCCCGTCGGCTCACCCCCTGCTCGCCCCGCCACCGGGCTCCGCGCGAACCTCAGTCGCGAGCGGGAAAGCGCGCGTCGAGCCAGGCGAGCATGTCGGCACGGACGTCGTCCTGCATCACTTCGTTGAGGATCTCGTGCCGGGCCCCGGGGTAGACGAGGGTCGTGACATCCGTCAGCCCCGACCGCGCGCGATAGGCCTCGGCGAGCTTGTGCACGCTGCGCGGACCGCCCACCGTGTCCTCGCGTCCGACCATGAGCAGCACCGGGATGTCGCGCCCGAGGTGCTTGCGCGGCCGTCCGAACAGGCGTGCAGCGTCGAGGGGTCCGAACAGCTTCATCAGTGGCGTACTCGTGGTCAGGGGGTCTTCGAGAAACGCCCGACCGACCGAGAGATCGGAGGAGAGCCACTCGGTGCCCATCGCATCCGGCGCCTTCCATGGGGCGTTCAGATCTCCGGCGTTGAGCGAACCGGGGGTGCGCAGCGCGGAGCCGGAAAGCACGACCGCGTCGTAGGCCTCGGGGTGATCGTTCAGCAGGATCTGCGCGAGGAAAGATCCCCACGAGTGCCCGAGGAGCACGAGCGGCAACCCCGGATTCTCGGCGCGGATCAGCTGCGTGAACTGCCAGAGGGCGGCGACGGCGGCCCGGTGGCCTCCCGGTCCGAGCCGCCCGAGCTTCGCGGCGTCGCCGTGCTGGGTCATCCCGGTGCGGCCGTGACCGCGGTGGTCGTCCGCGTAGACGGTGAATCCGGCAGCTGTGAGGGCCTCGGCGGTGGCGGCGTAGCGGCCGGCGTGCTCGCCGACCCCGTGCAGCAACTGGACGACCGCGCGGGGAGTGGTCTGTGCGGTGTGGACGTCGTAGACGATCGCCACCCCGTGTGCGTCGATGAACTCGGGCATGGCGCGAGCTTAGGGCACGCGGCCATCACACCCTTGTGTCGCCGATATAGCTAGATAAGCTAGCGATATGTCGAATTCGCCTCGCCGCCGGTGGCTCGGTCTCGTCTTCATCAGCATCGCGGTGTCACTGATCATCGTCGACTCGACGATCGTGAACGTCGCGATCCCCTCGATCGTCGAGGATCTGGGCATCACATCGACCGAAGTGCAATGGGTACAGGAGGCCTACACACTCGTCTTCGCGTCCCTTCTCCTCGTGTTCGGAACGCTCGCCGACCGCTTCGGCAGGCGTCGGATGCTGCTGATCGGCGTCGTGATCTTCGCACTGTCGTCGGTGGCCGCAGCGCTCGCTCCCAGCGGCGGCCTGCTGATTCTGGCCCGCCTCGTGCAGGGCGTCGGCGGCGCGATGGTGCTGCCCACGACGCTCTCGCTGATCAACGCGACCTTCCGCGGCAAGGAACGCGGCATCGCCTTCGCCGTCTGGGGTTCGACGATCGGTGGAATGGCCGCCGTCGGCCCTCTCCTCGGCGGCTGGCTGACCACCGACTTCTCGTGGCGCTGGGCCTTCGGCATCAACATTCCTCTCGGCATCCTGATCATCGTCGGCGTCCTGTTCACCGTGGCCGAATCGCGCGATTCGGCAATACGCCGCATCGATGTCGTGGGCGCCGCACTTTCGGTCATCACGTTCGCGGCGCTCGTCTTCGGGCTTATCGAGGGCCGGACCTACGGCTGGTGGACGACCGGCACCCCCTTCGTCATCGGCGACTGGACCTGGCCGTGGACGATCTCACCGATTCCGTTCGCGTTCGCGATCGCCCTCCTGGGCATCGTCGGCTTCATCGCATGGGGACTGCACCGCCAGCGCCAGGGGCAGGGGCAATCGACGCTGATTGCCTTCAGCCTGTTCCGCATCCCGTCGTTCCGCAACGGAAACGTCGCGGCGATGGTGGTGTCCCTCGGCGAATTCGGGATCATCCTGTCGCTGCCGCTGTGGCTGCAGTTCGTGATCGGCTTCGACGCGCTGCAGACCGGGTTCATCCTGCTGGCCCTCGCGATCGGATCGTTCGTGGCGAGCGGGTTCGCCGGCGCGTCCAGCGGCCGCTTCTCGCCCGTGGCGATCGTACGGGTCGGCATCGCCGCCGAGATCGTCGGCGTCGCGGGCCTCGGATTCGTCATCGCACCCGATACCTCCTGGCCTCTCCTGCTGCCGTTCCTCTTCGTCTACGGCTTCGGCGTGGGGCTTGCCACCGCACAGCTCACCGGCGTGGTGCTGGCCGACGTCCCCGTCGAATCGAGCGGGCAGGGCTCGGGCACGCAATCGACGGCCCGACAGGTCGGCTCGGCACTGGGTATCGCGATTCTCGGCACCGTGTTGTTCACGAGCACCGCCGGAATCCTGGGCGCGAAGCTCGACGATCGGGGACTCTCCGCGACCGATCGCGACACGATCGTCTCGTCGGTCGTCGACAGTGCGGGCGCAGCGATCGCTGGATTGGAGGCATCCCCCACGACGACCGATATCGCGGATGACGCGAAGGCCGCATTCTCGGACGGCACCCGTTATGCCGCCTTCACCGCGGCCGGGTTCCTGGCGCTGGGCCTGGCGGCCACGCTCTCGCTCGGATCCGGGAAGCGCGAGGACGAAGATTTACTTAGCGAGACTAATAAGCTAAGCTAAGCAATCTCATGGATACCACGCCCGCCTCCTCCACACCCACCCACGAGGAGTTGGCGGCCGAGGCTTCCGACCTCCGCATGGCGACGTTCCGGCTCGCCCGACGACTCCGAGCGCAGCGCGCCGTCGATTCGATGAGCGACGGGCAGTTCACCGTGCTGGCCGCCCTGCGGATCAACGGGTCACACACGCTCGGGGAGCTGGCCGAGCGCGAACGAGTGACCGCGCCCTCGATGAACCGCACCGTGAACTGCCTCGAGGAGTCGGGATACCTCCTCCGCACGCCCGATGACACCGACCGCCGCAAGGTCAACATCACGTTGACCGACGAGGGACTCGCGGTGGTGCAGGAGACCGTGCGTCGACGCGACGCATGGCTGGAGGAGGCCCTCGCCGAGCTCTCTCCCGGGCAGCGCGCCGTGATCGCCGATGCCGCCGCCATCATGCGGGGGGTGGCCGACCGGTGATGACCATGTTCCGCTCGCTCTCGCTGTTCAACTTCCGCGTCTGGATCATCGGCGCCCTGGTGTCGAACATCGGCGGCTGGATGCAGGCCACCGCGCAGGACTGGGTCGTGCTCACCGAGCTCACCCATCACGACGCGACGGCGATGGGCGTCACGATGGCGCTGCAGTTCGGCCCTCCGCTGGTGCTCGTGAGCCTCACCGGCTGGGTCGCCGACCGCTTCGACCGCCGGAAGCTCCTCATGCTGACGCAGTCCGCGCTGCTGCTGCTCGCGATCGCCGTCGGTGTCCTCCTGCTCACGCACGTCATGACCCTGCCGCTGATGTGGTGCTTCGCCCTCGCCTTCGGCGTCGCGAATGCGTTCGACAGCCCCGCACGCCAGGCGTTCGTCTCTGACGTCGTGGCCCGCGAGAACGCGTCGAACGCGGTCGCACTGAATGCGGCATCCTTCAATGCAGCCCGGATGATCGGGCCCGCGGTCGGCGGTTTCATGATCGTGCTGGTGGGCACCGGCTGGGTGTTCATCGTCAACGCAGTGACGTTCCTGGCGATGCTGGTAGCCCTGAAGGTCATTCGCCAGAAGGAACTCATTCCGCGCGTGCGCTCCGCAGGTTCCGCCCGGCTCGCCGACGGCTTCCGCTATGTCGCAGGGCGCCCCGACCTGATCGTGATCTTCGTGATGGTGTTTCTCGTGGGCGCTTTCGGCATGAACTTCCCGATCTTCGCCTCGACGATGGCCATCGAGTTCGGCCAGCAGGCCGACGGCTACGGCATCCTGAGCTCGATCCTCGCCATCGGGTCGCTCACCGGCGCGCTGCTGGCCGCGCGTCGCGATCGCGCCCGCATGCGCGTCGTGATCGTCGCGACGGGTGGCTTCGGGATCGCGTCGCTCGTGTCGTCATTCATGCCGAGCTACGGGCTGTACGCCGTCGTCCTGGTCTTCGTCGGCTTCTGCACCGTGTCGATGCTCACGACGGCGAACGGCTACGTGCAGACCACCACCGATCCGGCACTGCGTGGTCGCGTCCTGGCGCTCTATATGGCGATCCTGATGGGATCGACCCCCGTGGGAGCGCCCATCGCCGGCTGGGTGGCGACGACGTTCGGACCGCGCGCGGCGATCCA
>JAHIOK010000294.1 GCA_018895315.1 Actinomycetota bacterium
GGCGACATGCCCGCTTCGTTCCAGATCCGCGCCGCCGCCCAGAGCGACGGCGCGTTTCTGAGTGACATGGTGGTGGAGGCTGCGAATTGGCGCGCCGGAACGCCCCGCCCGCGCTACGAAGTGATGGCGGGGGTGGAGCACAGCCGTTACGTGTCGGGCTGGATGCGTCCGAGCGACGCCGGATTCGTTGCGACCGATCTGAACGGTGAGCCCATCGGTGCCGCCTGGTATCGGATGTTGCCGCGCACCGATCCTGGGTTCGGTTTCGTCGGCACGGGCGTGCCCGAACTCATCATCGGTGTGCGCCCGATCTGGCGCGCGCACGGCGTGGGTCGAGCTCTGCTGCAGCGCCTGGCCGAGCGAGCACGCCAGGAGGGTTACGCGCGTCTCAGCCTCAGCGTCGAGCGCGGCAATTTCGCCGCCACGCTGTATCGCAGCGAAGGCTTCGCCGTGACGCAGCCCGGAAGCGGTCGCGACACGATGGTCAAGATCCTACGCTGAGGTCGATCAGCCCGGACGCGCCCCTACTCCTGCCGCGTCAATGCCCGGAAACGTCGGTGCCCACGCCTACCGTGGAGGAATGGCCAGGAGCTCAAGCCCGACCACCCGTGGTCGCGCGCCCGCAAAGGGCGCTGCGCCGCGCGCGCGCAAGCCCGATCCCACCCCGAAGCGCTACGTCGGCGAGGCGGAGAAGCCGCCGGTCTTAGTGCGCATGTGGCTCGGCGTCGCGCACGGCGTCGGAGGACTTTTCCGCGCCTTCGGGCCCGAGTCCCTCGAGAAGGACCAGCGCCGTGACGGGCTGCCGTTCCTGATCGTGCTGCTCGCGATCGCCGGTGCGGTCGTGGAGTGGTTCATGATCGGCACCGACATCGGCAGCACGATCAGCGCCTACACGGCGGGGGCGCTCGTCGGCCGCACGGCGTTCATCCTGCCCGTGCTGCTCACCCTGTTGGCCGGTTGGCTGTTCCGGCATCCATCGTCCGTGCACGATAACGGTCGCATCGGCATCGGATTCGCGCTGTTCGTGCTGACGATCGCGGGCTTCTGCCACGTGGTCGGCGTCCGGCCCACGCCCAGCCAAGGGCTTCCGTCACTGAGTGTGGCCGGGGGTCTGTTCGGCTGGATGGTGGGCGAGCCGCTCGCAATGCTCCTCACCCCGGTCGGCGCCGGAATCGTGCTCGCTGCAGTCGGCGTGCTCGCGGTGCTGATCCTCACCAAGACTCCTCCGAACCGCATCGGCCGCCGTCTGGGCGATCTCTACGCCTGGATGTTCGACGCCGAACGGCCCGAGCGCTCCGAAGGAGATCTCGGGTCCGACGGACCGACGTTCACTGAAGATGCCGCCGACGCGGCCCTGCCCTGGTGGCGACGCAACAAGACCGGCCGCGAGAAGGATGCCGATGGCGCGATCGGGTCGGAAGATCTCACGGCGCTCCTCCCTCTTACCGCAGACGAAGGCAGCTTCGACAAAGCCGTCATCCCGTCCGCAGCGCCCGTGCCGCCGATCCCGCCGATGCCTGACGCCGTCACCGAGATCATCGATCCCTCCGCATTCGCCGGGCTCGGCCACACCGGGGCCGGGCACCGCGCCGACACCTCGATCCACGACGACGGGATCGACGCCTCCGGCGATGGAATCCTTCCTGGGCTCACCGGCATCGGCACCGACAGCAAGCGAGTGCCGCCGGCCACGCTCTACCGCCTGCCTGCCGTCACCGCTCTCGTCGAGGGAACGCCGCACAAGACTCGCTCCGAGGCGAACGACAACGTCGTGCGCGCGATCACGAGCGTGCTCGATCAGTTCTCCGTGGATGCACGTGTCACCGGGTTCTCCCGTGGTCCGACCGTCACCCAGTACGAGATCTCGCTCGGATCCGGCGTCAAGGTCGAGCGCATCACGGCGCTGACGAACAACATCGCGTATGCCGTGGCATCCAACGAAGTGCGCATCCTCGCGCCGATCCCGGGCAAGAGCGCCATCGGCGTCGAGATCCCGAACGCGGACCGTGAGATCGTTACCCTCGGCGATGTCCTGCGCTCGAACGCGGCCACGAGCAGCACCCACCCGATGACGATCGGCGTCGGCAAGGATGTCGGCGGCGGCTATGTCGTCGCCAACCTCGCCAAGATGCCCCACCTCCTGGTCGCAGGCTCCACCGGCTCGGGCAAGTCCAGCTTCGTGAACTCGATGATCACGAGTGTGCTGATGCGCGCGAAGCCCTCCGAGGTGCGGATGGTGCTAATCGACCCGAAGCGCGTCGAACTGACGTCGTATGCCGGTGTGCCGCACCTGATCACCCCCATCATCACGAACCCGAAGAAGGCCGCTGAGGCGCTGCAGTGGGTCGTCAAAGAGATGGACATGCGTTACGACGACCTCGCGTCGTTCGGGTACCGCCACATCGACGACTTCAACAAGGCCGTCGTGATGGGCGAGGTGCAGCTGCCCGTCGGTAGTGAGCGCGTACTCAAGCCCTACCCCTACCTGCTCGTCGTCGTCGATGAGCTCGCCGACCTCATGATGGTCGCGCCGCGCGATGTCGAGGACTCGATCGTCCGCATCACCCAGCTCGCCCGTGCGAGCGGAATCCATCTCGTGCTCGCCACTCAGCGACCCTCCGTCGATGTCGTCACCGGTCTGATCAAGGCCAACGTGCCGTCGCGACTGGCGTTCGCCGTCACGAGCGTGACCGACTCCCGCGTCATCCTGGATCAGCCCGGTGCCGACCGGCTGATCGGCCAGGGCGATGCGCTATTCCTGCCGATGGGCACCTCCAAAGCGGTGCGCGTGCAGGGGGCATGGGTCAGCGAGGCCGAGATCGAGAAGGTCGTCAAGCACGTCACCCTTCAGGCCCAGCCGGAGTACCGCAACGACGTCGCCGTCGTGGCCGAGAAGAAGGAGGTCGACGCCGACATCGGAGACGACCTCGAATTGCTCCTCGCCGCCGCCGAGCTCGTCGTCTCCACCCAGTTCGGCTCGACCTCCATGCTGCAACGCAAACTACGCGTGGGCTTCGCGAAGGCCGGGCGACTCATGGACCTGCTCGAATCTCGTGAGATCGTCGGCCCCTCCGAGGGCTCGAAGGCGCGCGATGTCATGGTGACCGCCGAGCAGCTTCCGGGTGTCCTTGCACGCCTGCGGGGTGACGACATCCCTGCAGAAGAGGCCATCGACGAGCGCTATGGTTCCGACGCGATCGAGAAGCAGTTCGAAGGACTGCCCGTGGTGGAGGAAGAAGGCGCCGAAGACATGTGGGGCCTCACCGGTCGCGACTGATCTCGGCGCCAGATCTTCGCCAGGACGATCCGGCTGGGATACTGAAGCGTGACCGTTCCCCGGCAACTCCCGAACACCATCACGATCGTGCGCATCCTGTGTGCGCCGGTCTTCCTCTGGATGCTGTTGGCCGACGGCGGTAGCGACGGCCCGCTGCGCTGGTGGGCTGCGCTCCTCTTCATCGTCGCGATCGCGACCGACGGCATCGACGGCTACATCGCCCGCCGATACGAGATCGTCACCGACCTCGGCAAGTTGCTCGACCCTATCGCCGACAAGATCCTGACCGGATTCGCCTTCATCGGGCTTTCGGTTCTGATGGAGCTGCCCTGGTGGATCACGATCGTGGTCCTGATTCGTGAAGTCGGCATCACGGTGCACCGCCTCGTGGTCGCCAGCGATCACGTCGTCGCCGCCGCATGGATGGGCAAGCTCAAGACGGTCGCGCAGTCGGTGGCCCTCTCGCTGGCCTTGCTCCCGCTCTGGAACCTCGTGGGGGATTGGGTCTTCTTGGTCAACGGGGTGACGATGGCCATCGCTGTCGTTCTCACCGTGGCGAGCGGTATCGACTACGTCCTCACGGAAGCCCGCGGCGCGCGCCGGGACCGGGCGGCATCGTGAACGGTGCGCATACCTTCCCACCCGAGTTGCCCGACGATGCCGAGACGACCATCGTCACGCGTGGGCGCCGCAGCGACGCCGAGCGCCTCCTTGGCCGACTGTCCCAGCTGAACTGGACGATCGCCGTCGCCGAATCCCTTACGGGGGGGCTGCTCGTCGCGGAGCTGATCGCTGTGCCCGGGGCATCGACGTCGGTACGAGGCGGCATCGTGGCGTACGCCACCGATCTGAAGCACGCGCTCCTCGGCGTCGATGCGACTCTTCTCGAGATGCACGGGGCCGTCCATCCGGAAGTCGCCCGTCAGATGGCCGACGGCGTGCGCACGGCGCTCTCACAGGCCGGACGGCCCGCAGACGTCGGCATCGCCACGACCGGCATCGCCGGGCCGGAGTCACCCGATGGTCAACCCGTGGGAACCGTGCACATCGCGGTCGCCACCGCGCTCGGCACTCGGGTGGAGTCGCTCACGCTGGAGGGTGACCGCGAAGAAGTGCGCGAGGAGTGCGTGCGTCGCGCCATCCGGATCGCGTGGGACGCGCTCTGAGACCTCGGTGACTTCATCGGGAACAGATGGTGTTTCCGGGTCGTTACATTCGGCGATTCCCACCCATTCCCCAGAACGCGGGATTAGATTGGGCATATCGGGTGTTGTACTGTTGTCCACCCCGAGAGCGTCGGAATCGGCGCGGGGAACACAGTGGAGAGGGGGCCATGATGATCCTGGTACGGCAAGAGATCGGTGAAGTGCTTCGTGACTTCCGCCAGCAGAAGGGCCGCACTCTCCGGCAGGTCGCCAGCCGCGCGAGCGTGGCACTGGGCTACCTGAGCGAAGTCGAGCGCGGTCAGAAAGAGGCATCGAGCGAGATCCTCGCCTCGGTGGCAGAGGCGCTCGACGTCCCCATCTCGACGATCATGCGCGAGGTCGGCGATCGCATCTCGGTGATCGAAGGCATCCAGTCGTTCCCTGATGTCGTTCCCGACGACCTCGTGGCGTCGGTGGAGCCCGAACTGTCGTTGCGCTGAGCCTGCTGTTCGTCGATGCGTCGCAGTGAGTTCGAACGCGCCGTCGCCGATGAGTTCGGCCCGCGCGGTGGCGCTCTGGTGAGCGATCTCGTCCTCACGTCGCTCGGAGACCAGACGTCGGCGCAGGCCATCGCCGACGGTGTGCCGCCTCGAGAAGTGTGGCTGGCGCTCTGCAGGGAGATGGATGTTCCAGCGTCCCGTCGTCACGGCGCGGGGCGTCAGGATCCGCAGCGTCGTTGACCCTTCCGCGCTCTGTGCGCGTCGGCGTGTCGTCGAAGCTTCGTTCGATCCTGACATAGGCTCCTGCACAACAGGTGTCGTCAAGACGTATTCCACGGATGCGATCGGCAACGACTCGGATGTCGGAGCCCACTCATAGCGTGGAACTCGTCGAACGACACCTACGCCTTGTTGCAGCATCCCACCCAGCCGGGTCGAGAGCGCGACAGCCTACAGGCGACGGAACGCGAGCAAAAGGAGCACGCCATGCCATCACCCGCTGACCGCGAGAAGGCCCTCGAATCGGCCCTCGCCCAGATCGACCGGCAGTTCGGAAAGGGCTCGGTCATGCGACTGGGCAGCGACGAGCGTGCACCGGTCGAAGTCATCCCCACCGGTTCGATCGCGCTCGACGTGGCCCTCGGTGTCGGCGGGCTCCCGCGCGGACGCATCATCGAGATCTACGGGCCGGAGTCCTCGGGTAAGACCACGCTCACGCTGCACGCGATCGCCAACGCCCAGCGCGCCGGCGGAATCGCTGCCTTCATCGACGCCGAGCACGCGCTCGACCCCGACTACGCGATGAAGCTCGGCGTCGACATCGACGCACTGCTGGTGTCGCAGCCCGATACCGGTGAGCAGGCGCTCGAGATCGCCGACATGCTCATTCGTTCCGGCTCGATCGACCTCATCGTCATCGACTCGGTCGCGGCTCTCGTTCCCCGGGCCGAGATCGAGGGCGAAATGGGCGACACGCACGTCGGTCTCCAGGCACGCCTCATGTCTCAGGCGCTCCGCAAGCTCACCGGTGGTCTCAACCAGACCAACACGACGATGATCTTCATCAACCAGCTCCGCGAGAAGATCGGCGTGTTCTTCGGTTCGCCCGAGACCACCGCGGGTGGCAAGGCGCTCAAGTTCTACGCGTCGGTGCGCCTCGATATCCGTCGCATCGAGACTCTGAAAGACGGTGCCGACGCGGTCGGCAACCGCACCCGCGTGAAGGTCGTCAAGAACAAGATGGCGCCGCCGTTCAAGCAGGCCGAGTTCGACATCCTCTACGGCACGGGCATTTCGCGTGAGGGCAGCCTTATCGACTTCGGAGTCGAGCACACCATCGTCAAGAAGTCCGGTGCGTGGTACACCTACGACGGCGAGCAGCTCGGTCAGGGCAAGGAGAACGCCCGTAACTTCCTTCTGAAGAACCCCGACATCGCCCTCGACATCGAGAAGAAGATCTTGTCGAAGCTCGGCGTCGGTCAGCCGAAGGTCGTCGAGGCTGCGCTGGCCGCCGATGAACTGGCCAAGCGCCGCCCGGCCTGATGTCTCCGGTTGACGGTCACGGGGGCGAGCGTCTCGCTCCCGTGACCTACCTTCCCGGTGTCGCTCCGGCCGCGGCGCCCCGGTCCCGACCCACGGTCTCGTTCACGGACTCGTCCTGGGTCGATGAGGCGCCGGCATCCGAATCCGAGACTGCTGATGCAACAGTGACATCGTTCGAGGCGCGTGTGAGCGTCGCAGATGATGACGACACCGCTCATGACGCCGACATCGATCACTTGGCGGTCGTGGCGCGTGCTTCGGCCTCTCTCACCCGCAGCCTCGGGCGCAGGGGCCTGTCGGTCGCCGAAGCACGATCGAAGCTCCGTGGGGACGGAGTGTCGAGCGATGAGGTCGAAGACGTCATCGAC
>JAHIOK010000295.1 GCA_018895315.1 Actinomycetota bacterium
CGACCGACGCCGACAAGCTCGCGAAGGTGACCGTCACCGCCGAGGTCCTCGGCGAGGAGCGCGGTCCGAAGATCGTCATCCAGAAGTTCAAGAACAAGACCGGCTACAAGAAGCGTCAGGGCCACCGTCAGGACCTCACGCGCGTCAAGGTCACCGGCATCAAGTAGTCCAGGAAGAAGACGCAGAGATGGCACATAAAAAGGGCGCAAGCTCCACCCGTAACGGTCGTGACTCCAACGCTCAGCGACTGGGCGTGAAGCGCTTCGGCGGCCAGCAGGTCCTCGCCGGCGAGATCATCGTCCGCCAGCGCGGCACGCACTTCCACCCGGGCGCCAACGTCGGCCGCGGCGGAGACGACACGCTGTTCGCCCTCTCGGCCGGTGCGGTCGAGTTCGGTCAGAAGGGCGGCCGCAAGGTCGTCAACATCGTGGCGGCTGCGGAATAGTCCGAGCCACACAAGTTCTGGTGAGGGGCGGGCTTCGGCCCGCCCCTCATTCCATTCCGGCCCGAGATTCGGCCCGGTCCCAGTGAGAGGAGCAGCATGGTCACTTTCGTCGATCACGTCACGCTGCATCTGCGCGCGGGCAAGGGCGGCAACGGATGCGTCTCGGTCAAGCGTGAGAAGTTCAAGCCCCTAGCGGGCCCCGACGGCGGCAACGGAGGCAACGGCGGTGACGTCGTGCTCGTCACCGACCCACAGGTCACCACCCTGCTGTCGTTCCACCACTCGCCACACCGCAGCGCCGAGAACGGCGGCTTCGGCATGGGAGACCACAAGTCCGGCGCTCTGGGCGAATCGCTCGAGCTGTCGATCCCGGTCGGCACTGTCGTCAAAGACACCAACGGCGAGACCCTCGTCGACATGGTCGAACCGGGGATGCGCTTCATCGTCGCGCCCGGCGGTCGTGGTGGCCTCGGCAACGCGGCACTGGCGACCACCAAGCGCAAGGCCCCCGGCTTCGCGCTGCTCGGTACACAGGGCTGGGAAGGCGATGTCCTCCTCGAGCTGAAGACCGTCGCCGACGTTGCGCTCGTCGGCTTTCCTTCCGCAGGCAAGTCCAGCCTGATCGCAGCGGTCTCCGCCGCGCGGCCGAAGATCGCCGAGTACCCCTTCACGACCCTGCATCCGAATCTCGGTGTCGTGCAAGCGGGAGACGTGCGGTACACGATCGCGGATGTTCCCGGCCTGATCGAAGGCGCCAGCGAGGGCAAGGGCCTCGGGCTCGAGTTCCTCCGCCACGTGGAGCGCTGCACCGCGCTGGTGCACGTGCTCGACTGCGCGACGCTCGACCCCGGCCGCGACCCGCTGACCGACCTCGACGTCATCCTGGCCGAACTCGCTGCCTATCCTGTGCCGGAGGGACAGACTCCTCTGCTGGAGCGCCCGCAGCTCATCGCTCTCAACAAGGTCGACGTGCCCGAGGCCAAGGATCTCGCCGACCTCGTGCGGCCCGAACTCGAGGCCCGTGGCTACCGCGTGTTCGAGATCTCCACGGTCAGCCACGAGGGACTGCGCCAGCTCACGTATGCGCTCGGCGATGTCATCGCTCAGCACCGCGTCGAGCTCGCCGCGCAGCCCGTGCCCGAGCGGATCGTCATCCGCCCGCGCGGAGCCGTCAAGGAGTTCGTCATCCGCGTCGAGGGCGGCACCTACGGCGACGTCTACCGCATCCTCGGTGAGAAGCCCGAACGCTGGGTGCAGCAGACCGATTTCCAGAACGAAGAGGCCGTCGGATTCCTCGCCGACCGCCTCGACAAGCTCGGCGTGGAAGACGCGCTGTTCCGCCAGGGTGCCCAGGCGGGCGCCACCGTCGTGATCGGCGAGGGCGACGGTGTGATCTTCGACTGGCGGCCCGCCCTCAACTCGGTCGCCGAGCTGATGACCGCGCCGCGCGGCACCGACCCGCGCCTGGACATCAACCCGCGTCGTACGACCTCGCAGCGTCGTGATCGCTATCACGAGATGATGGACGCCAAGGCCGAGGCCCGTGCCGACCTCGAATCCGAGCGCATCGCGAAGACGTCGGACTGGAGCGACGAGGACGAAGGATGACGCTGAAAAGCCGGGCCGATATCGTCGGCGCGCGCCGCATCGTGGTGAAGGTCGGCTCCTCGTCGATCAGCGGTGAGAACGCCGCGAAGATCGAGTCGATCGTCGAGGCACTGGCTGCCGCCCACGGCCGTGGCACCGAGGTCGTGCTCGTCTCTTCGGGCGCGATCGCCACGGGGATGCCGTTCCTGGCGCTCGACGCCCGCCCCGCCGACCTCGCCAGCCAGCAGGCCGCCGCGGCGGTCGGTCAGAACGTGCTGATGTGGCGGTACCAGACCAGTCTCGACCGCTTCGCCATCCTCGCCGGGCAGGTGCTCCTGACCGCGGGCGACCTCGAGAACCCGACGCACCGTTCCAACGCGCGCCGTGCCATGGAACGACTGCTGGGCCTGCGCATCCTGCCCATCGTCAACGAGAATGACACCGTCGCAACCCACGAGATCCGCTTCGGCGACAACGATCGACTGGGTGCTCTGGTCGCGCAGCTGATCGGCGCCGACGCTCTGGTGCTCCTCAGTGACATCGAGTGCCTCTACACGCGTCCGCCGGACGAGCCGGGTGCGATGCCGATCCGCCACGTCGAGTTCGGCGACGACCTGCGCGGCTACGAGTTCGGTTCCGTCGTGGTCAACAGCGTCGGCACCGGGGGAGCGGCAACCAAGGTCTCGGCTGCCCGACTTGCGGCGGCATCCGGAGTGGGCGTGCTCGTCACGAGTGCCGATCTGGTCGACCGGGCACTCGCGGGCGATGACATCGGCACGTGGTTCGAACCGAACCCCGAAGGCCCTTCTCTTCCCGTGACCGGCCCCGTTCGCACCGCCGAGCGCGCCGATACACTGGGCCGATGACCACGACCGCGATGACGCCGCGCGAGCGCATGCTCCTGGCGAAGGATGCCTCCCGGCAGGTCGGCCTCCTCACCGACGTGCAGAAGCGCGATGCGCTGCGTCGGATCGCCGAGGCCGTTCTGGCTGCAACGGCCGAGATCGTCGCCGCCAACGCCGAAGACCTCGAGCGGGGTCGCTCCACCGGGCTCTCGATCGCCCTGCAGGATCGGCTGCGCCTCGACAGCGACCGGGTCGCTGCTCTGGCCGACGCCGTCCGCGATGTGGCAGACCTGCCCGATCCGGTCGGACGAATTCTCGACGAGCGCACGCTCGGCAACGGTGTGCGTCTGCAGAAGGTGTCTGTGCCCTTCGGCGTCGTCGGGTCGATCTACGAGGCTCGCCCGAACGTCACCGTCGACATCGCCGCTCTCGCACTGCGGTCCGGCAACGCCGTGGTGCTCCGCGGCGGCTCGGCGGCCGAGATGACCAACGCTGCGCTCGTGCGCGCGATGCGCGGAGCGCTGGCCGACGAAGGCATCGACCCCGAGGCGATCCAGACGGTCGACGACTTCGGACGCGAGGGTGCGCGCGAGCTCATGAATGCGCGGGGCATCGTCGATGTGCTCGTGCCGCGGGGGAGTGCCCAGCTCATCGAGACGGTCGTGACCGAGTCATCGGTTCCGGTCATCGAGACCGGCGCGGGCGTGGTGCACATCGTGCTCGACGAAACCGCCCGGCTCGACTGGGCGCGCGACATCACCGTGAACGCCAAGGTGCAGCGTCCGAGCGTCTGCAACGCGGTCGAGACGGTGCTCGTGGTGCGCAGCGCTGCAAACCGTCTCGTCGGCCCGGTCGTCGCAGCCCTCCAGGGTGCTGGTGTGACGGTCCACGGCGACGAAACGGTGGCGGGCCTTGCCGACGCCATCGTGCCGGCGGACGAATCGGACTGGTCGACCGAGTACATGAGTCTCGACATCGCTGTGCGGGTGGTCGACGACCTCGACGCGGCGATGGCCCACATCCGCCGGTACTCCACGCATCACACCGAATCGATCATCACCGAGGATGCCGCGCACGCCGAACGCTTCCTCGCCGAGGTCGACTCGGCGGTCGTGATGGCGAACGCGTCGACCCGTTTCACCGACGGCGGCGAATTCGGCTTCGGCGCCGAGGTCGGCATCTCGACCCAGAAACTCCACGCCCGCGGCCCCATGGGGCTCGCCGAGCTGACCAGCACCAAGTGGCTGGCGCGCGGTGACGGACAAGTACGCGCCTGACGGCATAAACTGAGGTCGCGCCCTGCGCACCTTCGACCCCGAACGGAGACCCGATGACCCTGGCAACGCTGATCGCTATCGCCGCCGCGCAGACCGAGGACCACGGAACCGTGATGCTCGAGACCATCGGCTATCCGATCGCGGCGCTCGTGGTCTTCTCGCTGCTCGGCCTCGTCACCCTGTCGTATCGCAACGTCGCCAACCGCCACCCGCGCAAGGCGGAGGCCTATGCCAAGGCGCACGCCAACGACGTCCAGCAGACGGGCCACGGCCACTAGGGCGACCGCATGACGGTGACGCGAACCCCACGGATCGGGGTCATGGGTGGGACGTTCGATCCCATCCATCACGGTCACCTCGTCGCCGCGAGTGAAGTCGCGGAGTCCTTCGATCTCGACGAAGTCATCTTCGTACCCACGGGTCGGCCGTGGCAGAAGGAGCAGGTCACCCAGAGCGAACACCGCTATCTGATGACCGTGATCGCGACCGCATCGAACCCGCGATTCACGGTGAGCCGCGTCGACATCGACCGCGAAGGCTCGACCTACACGATCGACACCCTGCGCGATCTGCAGGAGCAGCGGCCGGGTGCGGAGCTCTTCTTCATCAGTGGTGCAGACGCCGTGGCGCAAATTCTCAGTTGGAGGGACCATGATGAACTGTGGGGTCTCGCCCATTTCGTCGCGGTCTCCAGGCCAGGGCACGTGCTCAGCACAGCCGGTCTTCCGAGTGAGAACGTGAGTCAGCTCGAGATTCCTGCCCTCTCGATCTCGTCCACCGACTGTCGACATCGCGTACGGCAGGGCCACCCGGTGTGGTACCTGGTCCCCGATGGGGTCGTCCAATACATCGCAAAACATCATCTCTACAGGAGCCAGGCATGAGCACATCAGAGCAGCCAGACACTCCTCCGTTGACGAGGAAGCAGTTGCGGGAGATCCGCAACACCGGCGCCACTCCGATCATCACGGTGACCGACGACGACCTCGACGACACCGACGGTGGGGCGTCGTCCGAACAGCACACGCCCGTATCCGCCGTTCCGACTCCGCTCCCGCACGCGTCGGAGCCGGCGATCATCGCGGCTGCTCCGGTGTCAGATGCCAGCGTCGATCTCGGCGTCTCGCCGCTGACCCGCCGGCAGGCGCGCCAGCAGGAGCGCATCCGAACCGCCTCCGTCCCCGTCATCACGCCCGACATGGCGGCGGGTGTGGCGGCTCCCGAGCCCGCCGAGGAGCTCGTGCCCGCTGTCGCGGATGAGGCTGCCCCCGACGCAGAGCCCGCTGTTGACGCTGAGTACTCCAACGCGCCGGTCGAGGCATCCGAGATTCCGACCGAACCGCCGGTCGTTGAAGCAGAACTGATCGAAACCGACCGTTCCGACGTGGATGTCGCAGAGCAGGATGCCGCCGACGAACCCGTCGCCGATGCAGCTCAGCAGATCGCCGACGCCGCCGATGACGGCGATGAAGAGGCCGAGCGCCCGGTCGTGAACCCGGAGTTCGGCGCGAGTCTGCTGGCCGCTGAGCCGGTCACCGTCGCGTTGCCCGCATCCTTCGATCAGCTCATTGCCCGCGAAGCGTCGTCGACCGGTTCGGTGTCGACCCCGCACGCCCTCATTCTTTCGCAGACGCCGTCCTCGGGTCCGATGCTCGGCCCGATCGGCTCTACCGGCGAGGTGCTCATCACGGGCAGCCTCGTGCTGCCCGAAGGGCTCGGTTCGACCGGTCACACGCCCGGCACGACGGATGGAAAGGAAGCCGACGCGGTACTCATCGACGGCGAGCTTCCGGCCCATTCCTC
>JAHIOK010000296.1 GCA_018895315.1 Actinomycetota bacterium
CCTCAGCCTGCACGAGCACGATGTCGCGCTCTCCGCCGACGAGTCGGGTGAGACCCGCTTCGAGCACGCCGTACTCGTCCGGGGTCAGCGGGCCGTGATCGAGCAGGCTGGATGCAGCGGAAGTCATGGCGATGGGCTCTCGATGGGGGACGACTCGGACAACGGGGGTGGCTCAGACACCACGGCTGACTCGGGCAACCGCGATACCGCAGCGAGCAGCATCCGGCTGTACGGATCACGCGGGTTCGCGAAGAACGCCGCCCGCTCGGACACCTCGACGAGGCGCCCCGACTGCATCACGGCGACGGTATCGGCGACCGCGTTGATCACACCGAGGTCGTGCGAGATGAACAGGACGGTGAGACCGAGGCGTTCGCGCAGCGCGCGGAGGAGATCGAGTACCGCCGACTGCACCGACACGTCGAGCGCACTGGTGGGCTCGTCGGCCACGAGAACCGTGGGCTCGACGGCGATCGCCCGGGCTATGGCCAGCCGCTGGCGCTGACCGCCCGAGAACTCCGCGGGATAGCGGTCGAGGACATCGCCGTCCAGGCGCACCAGTTCGAGCAGCTCGACCGACCGGCTCGCGACCTGCCCGCGCGGCACGATGCGGTGCACCCGCAGTGCCTCGCCGAGCATCTGCCGCACCGTCAGCTTCGGATTGAGCGAGGAGTTCGGATCCTGGAACACCATCTGCGCTGCCCGACGCCGCGAGCGTCCGGTCACGGGCTCCCCGTCGACCAGGGCGGTGCCGGCATCCGGGGTGATCATGCCGACCACCGCGCGCGCGACCGTCGACTTGCCCGACCCGGACTCGCCGACCAGCCCGAGTGTCGAGCCTGCCGGAATCGAGAACGACACGTCATCGACCGCGACGAGGTCGCGGTAGCGCACCGTGAGGTTCTGCACCTCGACCCGCGCCGTCACGACAATTCCCCCGGAGCCGCGAGCGCTGCGACGGCATCCATCGGCGGGATCGGCAACACCGCACCCAACAGCATCTTCGTGTAGGGATGCCGGGGCGCCGACAGAATCTGCGCGACCGAGCCTTCTTCGACCACGCGTCCGGCCGACATCACGATCACCCGCGAGCACACGTCGGCGACGACGGCGAGATCGTGGCTGACGAACAGGAGCGCCACCGAGAGCTCGCGGCGCAGCTCGGCAAGAAGGTCGAGGATCTGCCGCTGCACCGTGACGTCGAGGGCCGTCGTCGGTTCATCGCACAACAGGATCTGGGGGTTCGTCGCGAGTGCGATCGCCAGCACCACTCTTTGCCGCTGACCGCCCGAGAGCTGACCAGGCAGGTGCTTCCAGCGTCGCTCCGGGTCGGGGAGGTGCACGATCCGCAGCAGTTCATGGGAGCGCGCGAGGGCCGCCGCGCGATCGAGGCCACCGGCGGTGCGGCACACCTCCCACAGCTGCGCGCCGATCGACATCAGCGGGTCGAGCGCGGCGAGGGGATCCTGGAACACCATGGCGGCGCGCCCGTTCAGCGCAACCTCGCCACCGGTGACCCGCACTCCGCGGGGCAGCAGGTCGATCACCGCCCGCAGGGTGAGGCTCTTGCCCGACCCGGACTCCCCGACGATGCCGACGGCCTCGCCGGCGTCGACCCGGAATCCCACCCCGTGCACGAGCGGCCCGGTGGCCGAGATCTCGAGGTCAGAGACCTCCAGCAGCGGCGCGCTCATCGCACTCTCCACACGTCGCTCAGCCCGTCACCGAGAAGCGAGAATGCGATGCCCGAATAGATCACGGCAAGACCAGGGATGACGGGGATCCACCACTTCGTCGTCACGAATGCCTGGCCTTCGGCGATCATCGTTCCCCAGTCGGGGGTGGGGGGCTGCACACCCAGGCCCAGATAGCCGAGGGTGACGATCGCAACCATGATGAGCACGATCTCGGTCATCAGCACGACGACCGCCTGGGGCAGCACGTTCGGCAGCAGATGGCGGAAGATCACGCGTGGCGGCGAATACCCGAGCCCGCGCGCGGCGGCGAGCCAGCCGGCATCCCGATAGGTGCGCGCACTTCCGCGCACGACCCTCGCGAAGGTGACCCAGCCCACGAGCGCGAACGCCAGATAGATGCCGGACTCGCCCGCGCCGACCGCGAAGACGACGCTGATCACGATGATGTAGAACGGGAACGCCGCGACGGTGTCGGTGAGGCGCAGCACGACCCAGTCGACCCAGCCGCCGAGGTATCCGGCGATCACGCCGAGGCTCAGCCCGACCGTGAACGGGATGATCACGGCGAGGCCGGCGATCGACAGGTCGGTGCGCGCGGCGAAGAGCATGCGCGAATAGACGTCGCGGCCCAACTGATCGGTGCCGAGCCAGTGGGCGGATGACGGCGGCCGCAGGCTCTCGGTGAGGCTCTGCTGCACCGGGTCGTGCGTCGCCAGCACGGGGGCGAAGACCGCGACCGCAATCAGCAGCAGCACCATGATCGCCCCGGCGACGAACGCGGGGGTGCGCACGGCCCGTCGCAGGAAGTCGGTGAGGCCGGGGGCGAAGCGTGCGGGGCGCGCGGTGACGGCGCTCATGCGAGCCGCTGCCTCGGGTCGACGAACTCGACGATGCCGTCGACCACGATCGAGACGACCACGACGATGACGGCGCAGAACAGGGCGACTCCTTGGACGACCGGGAAGTCGCGGTTGCCGATCGCGGAGAACAACAGCATTCCGATTCCGTTGATGGCGAAGACCTTCTCGATCACGACGGTGCCACCGATGAGGAATGCGACGTTGACGCTCAGGAGCATCAACGTCGGGATGGCGGCGTTGCGCAGCACGTGCCGGAAGAGCACGCGGTGACGCGGCACACGAGCGGCCGTCAGCGTCACGACGAAGTCGGAGCCGAGCACCTCGAGCAGTTGCGCGCGCAACGACCGCACGAGCGAGGGCACGAGGCCGAGCGCCACGGTGAGAGCCGGCAGCACGAGGCTCCGCCACGGTTCGCCCGGGCCGGTGCCCACACCCCCGACGGGAAACCACTTCAGCCCGACGGAGAAGATCAGGATCAGCACCAGACCGAGCCAGAAAGCAGGCATCCCGAGCCCCACCATCGGCACGACCCGGATGACGTGATCGGCGAACCGGTCGCGCCGAGTGGCCGCGAGCATCGCGAGCGGGATGGCGATCAGGATGCTGAAGATCACCGCCATCGCGACGAGAGTCAGGCTGACCGGCGCACGAGCCAGCACGAGCTCCCGGGTCGAGACCCCGTAGACGAGAGATGTGCCCGTGTCGCCGTGCAGCACGATGCCCCCGACGAAGTCGACGAACTGCTTCCACAGCGGATCGTTCAGACCGAGCTGCTCGCGCAGATTCGCTATCGCCTCGGGCGTCGCGCGCTCCCCCAGGATCATCGTGGCCGGGTCTCCGGGCACGATCCGCAGCAGCAGGAAGACTGCGACCACCACCCCGATGGTCACGGGGACGACGGAGACCGCCGTCCGCCGCAACCATCGGAGTGGCGAGGTCATCGCGGGGGAACGCACGAAGGGGGAGCCTACTTGGCGCCTTCGATCCAGGCATCCTCGAAGCGGATGCTCGCGTTCGGCAGCACGGTCAGGTCGTGGACCGTCGAGAGCGACGCCTTGATGTTGTTCGGGTAGAACAGCGGGATGAAAGGCACTTCGTCAGCCAGGATCTGCTGGATTTCGAGGTAGATCGCCTTGCGCGCGTCCCCGTCCGGGGTCACGCGCCCCTGGGCGGCGAGCTCCGTGACGCGGTCGTTCGTGTAGTGCGTCCAGTACGACTTGCTGAACCCGTCGGGGTCGGTCTGGAAAGCGATCATGCCGTTCGGGTCGGGCGAATCCGACTGTCCGCTGTTGATCATCAGGTCGAAGTCGTAGGCCTTGAAACGCGTGCGGAACGCGGCGAGGTCGATCGATTCGATGTTCAGCGTGATGCCGATCGATGCGGCCGCCGACTGGATGATCTGCGCTTCCTGGGCACGACCCGCATTGCCGCTCGCGATGAGCAGCGTCGCAGTGAACCCGTTCGGATACTTCGACTTGGCAAGCTCCGCCTTGGCGGCGGCGACATCGAGGTTGAGCGAGGTGGTCACGCCGTTGCCGGAGTATGCGATCGTCGGGGGCAGCAGAGCGTCGGCCACGGTCGCGGTGCCGAACGTGGTGGCGCTGGTGAGCCCCTGACGATCGATCGCGAGGGCGAGAGCGCGGCGCACGTTGACGTCGCCGAAGTACGGCGTCTGCGTGTTGAAGAAGACCTGCTCGGTCTCCCAGGCGCCGGCACTGACGACGTTGACCGACGCGTTGCTCTTCAGCTCCTCGACGTTGCTGGCCGGAACATCTTCGATCGCCGAGACCTGTCCGGCCTTCAGCTGCTGGAGTTGCTGCGTGTCATCGGCCACGAGCGAGTACACGAGCTTGTCGATATAGGGCTTGCCCGGCTGCCAATAGTTCTTGTTCTTCGTGAACGTCAGATCTCCGGCAGGGTCCCACTTCTCGACGACGAACGGCCCGGTGCCGATGGGGTTGGCGAAGAACTCCGCTTCGGTCTTGCCGCCGAAGTTCGCAGGAAGGATGCCGTTGGAGAAACCGGCGAGCTCGGAGAGCAACGGCGTGTACGCCTCCTTCAACGTGATCACGATCGTCTTGGCATCCGTCGCGGTGATGCTCGCGATCGGAGCGTCGAGCGGCAGCGGTCCGCCGACGGCGAGGTGGCGGTTGAGTGAGAAGACGACATCGGCCGAGGTCACCGGGGTGCCGTCGGAGAACTTCACGCCGTCATGGAGCGTGAAGGTGTAGGTCAGCCCGTCTGAGCTGATCGTGTCGTCGGCGAGCCACGGCACGATCTCGCCGGTCGCGGTGAATGCGACGAGCGGTTCGAAGACCTTGTCGATCGCAAATGCGTTGTTCGAGGTGATCTCGTTGTGCAGGTCGAAAGAGGTCACGGATGCCGGCCGCGCATACGTGAGCGTGCCGCCGGACTGCGGGGCGCTGGATGCCGAACCGGCGGTGTCGGGTGAGGCCGAGCAGCCGGCGAGCAGGGCGACGACGGTGGTCACCGCGAGCGCGGCGAGCGCGAGTCGCGATCGGCGCCGCGCGTGCGGCGTGAAGGTGCGGGTCATGAGCGGGGGCTCCTCTGGGTGCTGTTGCTGTGTGGGGCGGGTCCGAACTGTGCGGGGCAGGTCGAACTGTGCGGCGCACGGTGCTGGGTTGCGCGCGCGGGGGTGCTAAGTCGGACAGGGGGGTTCGGATGCCGGGGCGGTGAGGCGCCACGCCGCGCGGTCGGCGACGTGGACGAGGCGTCCGCCCTGGAGTACTGCGGCAACGCTACCCGCGCGGTAGGCATCTGTCGTTCGGGGGTCACGCTCGAGCAGGATCGCGTCTCCGAAGAGCAGACCCTGATCGCCCCACAGCAGACGCGCACCGACGACGGTCGCGGCATCCACGGCCTCTTCGGGGGTGAGCCCCGCGTCGATGAGCGCGGCGATCTCGTTCAGGTTCGCACCGTGCTGGCGGGGCGTGCCGGCATCGGTGCCGACGGCGATCGCGAGTCCCGCGGCACGGGCGATGGCGATGGCTTCGAGGTGGTGGTCGGCGGCCCGGGCGGCGCGGTCGCCGATGAACGCCGGAATCTCTCCGTCACGCGACGCCTGCGCCGTCTCGCGATAGACCGCCACAGTGGGAACGAACACGACGCCCGC
>JAHIOK010000297.1 GCA_018895315.1 Actinomycetota bacterium
CCGCAGCGCAGACCTCGGGCAGCTCCGACCGGGCTGGCGATGACGGCCAGTCCGTCGCCGATGCCTGCTCCCTCGTGCAGCAGACGATCACGGACGCGACCGCAGAGTTCGGCGAGTCCTCCTCTTCCGACCCGGCGACCGTCGTTGCCGCGATGAAGGCGGCTGCCGGCAAGGTGGCCGAAGTGTCGGGCAAGATCACCAACGACCAGGTCGCCGCGCTGCTGCCCAACTTGCAGAACATGTTCAGCCAGATGGCGGACACGGTCGAGGCCGTGGCCGGCGGCGACGTCTCCAAGGCAGGCGATCTCACGACGCTCGGGACCAAGTTCCAGGAGACCGGCGACACTTTCCAGAAGCTCTGCGCAACCTCCTGACCACGCGGGCGCCGCACCGCCCGCGCACACCGTGACACGAACGTTGTCCACCGTGTCGCAGGCGTCACTTACCATGGAAGTCACGGCCACTAGATCCGGGGGGTGACGGCGTGACCGATTTGGCGACGCGACCGGGCGCAGACGATGCGTCCACTTCAGACGTGCCCACGCTCGGATCTGCACCCGCGGGCGCTCCAGACGCAGAGACCGCAGTGCTCGCCGACGGTGCGGCCACCCAGGTGATGGCCCCCGCCGATACCGCCGCCTACGCCTGGGCTCCGGCCGAACCGGCGAAGAAGAAGCGTCGGCTCGGCTTGTGGATCGGCATCCCCGCCATCGCGGCGATCGTGGCGCTCGTCGCCGCATCCCTCGTGTTGATCGCTCCCGGCGCCTCCGTCGCCGGTGTCGGCGTCGGCGGCATGACCCAGGGTGCAGCGGCCGAGGCCATCAGCAACAGACTCGCTCAGACGACGATCGAGTTCACCGGCACGGCCGGAAACGCCTCGGTCTCCGGCGCCCAGCTCGGCGCATCCGTCGATGCAACGAGGCTTGCCGAAGCCGTTTTCGCCGACCACCCGATGTGGAAGGTCACCGACTGGTTTGCACCGAGCACGGATGCCGCGATCGCACTCGATCCGGCCAAGGCCGAAGCGGCCCTGCGCGCTGCGCTCCCCTCGCTTTACACGACCCCGACCAATGCGGTGGTCGCTTTCGATGCCGCGACCGCGAACTACACGGTCACTCCTGCCGTCGCCGGCACCGGGGTCGACCTCACCGCTGTGCAATCGGCATTGCAGACCGCGTTCAACGCCGGTCAGACCAGCGTCAAGGTCTCGCCGGCGCAGGCCGCTGTCCAGGCCACCACCACGACCGACGCCGCCACGGCCACCGCAACCAGCCTCAACACGATGCTCGACACGGTCGGCTTCTACGTCGGCGATGAGCGCACGGTACCCGTCGATCGAGCGGTCGCAGCCTCCTGGCTGACCGTCGCCCCTAACGCCGCCGGCAAGATCACGATCACGGCGAACGAAGCCGAGATCCAGAAGGTGGTCGACACGCTGCCCGCTGCCGTCGATCGCGCCCCGGTCAACGCGACGACCATCACCGATACCGACGGCAAGGTGCTGAGCGCCCAGACCGCGGGCGTCACCGGGCGCACGATCGGTGCCACCGCGGGGATCGCGGCCGCGTTCGCCGCTCAGATCGCTGGCGGCAACGCGGCCTACGCTCTCCCCGTCACCGAGACACCGTTCGCGACCACGCTGCTGGCGCGCAGCATCGAGGTGAACCTCAGCCAGCAGAAGGCGTACCTGTACGAGAACGGTGTCGTCGTGCAGAGCTACTTGATCTCGTCCGGTCTCCCGGGCCACGATACGAACACCGGTCGCTTCAAGATCTACGCCAAGCTCAAGTCGCAGAACATGGGCAACCCCGACCTCACGAAGGCTCCCAACTACTACACGAAGAACGTCCCCAACGTGTCGTACTTCAACGGTGACGAAGCCCTGCACGGCGCCTACTGGCACAACAACTTCGGCAACCGGATGAGCCACGGCTGTGTCAATATGCCGCTGGATGCAGCGGCCTACGTCTACAGCTGGGCGCCGATCGGCACCCCCGTCTGGGTGCACAACTGAGCTGACGCGGCACCTGCGTGGGGCGGCATCCCGCTATCGTGTCGGTGTGCCCCGTTTCGATCTCTCCCCGGCCGAGCTGACGAACTTTCACCCCGATGTGCGAGAGCCTGTCGACTTCGACGAATTCTGGACCACGACGATCACCGAGGCTCGCTCCGCCGGTGACGGCGTCGAATTGGTACCGTATGCGACGTCGCTGACCTCGATCGACGTCTTCGACGTCACCTTCCCTGGCTTCGCGGGCGACCCGATCAAGGGGTGGCTGACCGTCCCGCACGGGGCAGACGCGCCTCTCCCGGCGGTCGTCGAATACAACGGCTACGGCGGCGGCCGAGGGCTGCCGATCGAGCGGATCGGCTGGGCCGCGTCCGGGTACGCGCACCTGCTCATGGACACCCGCGGCCAGGGCTCGATGTGGGGCAGCGGCGGCGACACCCCCGACCCGCACGGCACCGGGCCATCGGCGACGGGGTTCATGACCCGCGGCATCGACGACCCGCACGACTACTACTACCGGCGCGTCTTCACCGATGCGGTGCGCGCCATCGACGCGGTCCGCAATCTTGACTGCGTGGACGCCGCCCGAGTGGCGGTGTGCGGAGGAAGCCAGGGCGGTGGCATCGCACTGGCGGCGGCGGGACTCAGCGAGGGGCTGGTTGCAGCGATGCCCGATGTGCCGTTCCTCTGCCACTTCGAGCGCGCGGTCGGCATGACCGACAGCGACCCCTACCAGGAGGTCGTGCGCTACCTCTCCGTGCATCGGGGTGCCGAGGAGCGCGTCTTCGAGACTCTGTCGTACTTCGACGGGGTGACCATGGCCGCCCGAGCAACCGCACCCGGCCTGTTCTCGGTGGGCCTTCTCGATCCGATCTGCCCGCCGTCCACGGTCTACGCCGCCTTCAACCGCTACGCGGCCGAAAAGCAGATCGAGGTATACGCCCACAACGAGCACGAGGGCGGCCAGGCCGTCCAATGGATGGCGCAGGCGCGGTTCCTCGCCGCCCGCGTGTAGGTGGAGCGCGTGCACGACGACACCATCCTCGCCATCGATGCCGGGCAGACCGGCATCAGAGTACGGCTCGAGCGGCCCGACCTCCCGCCGGTCGACCACGTGTTCGCAGGGATCCGCACCCACGAGCCACTGCTCCGCCAACTCGCGGAGGTCGTGCGTGTCGCCCTGGGCGAGCACGGGGCGACGGACGTTGTGACCGCCGGAGTTTCGGGCCTGACACGGCGGGAATCGGATGCCGCGAGTCTGCGCAGCATCCTCTCGCTCGGCGGCACCGCCCCCCGTGTGGTGCTGGCGCACGACTCGGTCACGTCGTACCTCGGCGCTCTCGGCGACAGGACCGGCGCCGTCGTGGCCGCCGGCACCGGCGTCGTCACGCTGGGAGTGGGGCGCACGCGCGTCGCGCGCGTCGACGGCTGGGGCAACATCATGGGCGACGCCGGCAGCGGATATTGGATCGGTCGCGAAGCGCTCGACGCCGTGATGCGCGCGCACGACGGCCGCGGCGAGCCGACCGCGCTCACTGCCCACGTGATCGCGCGGTGGCCCGACATCGAGAGTGCCTATATCGACCTGCAGGGGTCGGAGGATCGGGTCGCGATCGTCGCATCCTTCGCCGAGGCAGTCGCCGCCCTGGCCTCGACGGATACCGTCGCGGCGGACATCTGCCATCGCGCAGCTCACGAACTCTGCCTCGCGGCCACGGCGGCCCTGCGACGCGTCGCCGAACCGGGTGATGGCCACCCGACCGTGTGCGCGATCGGCGGAGTTTTCCGCTCGCCGCAGATCCGGCAGCGTTTTGTCGAACTGCTGCACGAAGCCTACCCCGGGGTGTCGGTGCAGCCGAGCCGCGGCTCCGGCATCGACGGCGCGATCGCGCTGGCCCACCTCGGCCCAGATCACGCGCTCCTGGGATACGTCTCTACCGCTGGCTAACCCGGAGCTCCCCGGGCCTCTCGCCCCTCATCCCGCGAGCGCACGGCCTCCCGCCGAACGCACGAGCTCACCACGCCGCCAGCCCGTGCACTCGGCGCGAAGCCGCACACTCGGCGCGAAACCGGGGCCCCGGAGACGACGAAGGGCGGATGCCGCAGCATCCGCCCCTCGTTTCCGTCAGCCGATCGAGGCCGACCGGGTCGGTCAGTTCAGTGTGTCGATGATCTCGTTCAGCGTCTTCGAGGGACGCATGACGGCCGAGACGAGCGCGGCATCGGGGCGGTAGTAGCCGCCGATGTCGGCCGGGGCTCCCTGCACTGCGAGGAGCTCGGCGACGATCTCGTCTTCCTTCGATGCGAGCGACTCCGCGATCGGAGCGAAGAGGGCGGCCAGCTCGGCGTCGACCTGCTGCGACGCCAGCTCCTGCGCCCAGTAGAGCGCGAGATAGAAGTGGCTGCCGCGGTTGTCGATGGTGCCCAGCGCGCGCCCCGGGGACTTGTCGTTCTCGAGGAAGGTTCCGGTCGCAGCATCCAGCGTGTCGGCCAGCACGTGCGCCTTCGCGTTGCCGGTGTAGCTCGAGAGATGCTCCAGCGATGCGGCCAGCGCGAAGAACTCGCCGAGCGAGTCCCAGCGCAGGTAGTTCTCGCTCAGCAGCTGCTGCACGTGCTTCGGAGCCGACCCGCCCGCGCCGGTCTCGAAGAGTCCGCCACCCGCAAGCAGCGGCACGATCGAGAGCATCTTGGCGCTCGTTCCCACCTCGAGGATCGGGAACAGATCCGTGAGGTAGTCGCGCAGCACATTGCCCGTGACCGAGATCGTGTCCAAGCCGTGGCGCATGCGAGCCAGGCTGTAGCGGGTCGCCTCGGCGGGGGCGAGGATCGAGATCTGGACCCCGTGGGTGTCCATCGTCGCGAGCGCCTGATACACCTTGGCGATGATCTGCGCGTCGTGCGCACGGTTGACGTCCAGCCAGAACACGGCGGGCACGCCCGTCGCGCGGGCACGGCTGACGGCCAGGCGCACCCAGTCGACGACAGGGATGTACTTCGTCTGCGTGGCGCGCCAGATGTCGCCCTTCTGAACGTCGTGCTCGATGACGACCTGTCCGTCGCCGTCGAGGACCTGCACGACACCGGCCGCGGCGATCTCGAAGGTCTTGTCATGGCTGCCGTACTCCTCGGCGGCCTGGGCCATCAGACCC
>JAHIOK010000298.1 GCA_018895315.1 Actinomycetota bacterium
AGTTGCGGCACAGCCAGGGCGAAGGCCCGCAGCCGGCACTCGCCGACCTCGCTGCGCTCTACGCGCAGGTCCGAGCGTCCGGGATCGATCTGCGTATCGACGGCGATCGGTCTCCGTTCGGCGAACCGCCCGCTGCGGTACAGCTCGCGCTCTTCCGCATTCTGCAGGAAGCCCTGACGAACGCCATACGCCATGGCGCGCCCGGACCCGTGCGGGTGTCGTTCGCATGGCACGTCGACCGCGTCGAGCTCACGGTCAGCAACCCGGTGAGAGCGAGGGCTGTAAATGGCGCCGCGTCCGTCGGCCATGGCCTGATCGGTATGCGCGAACGTGCGCAGCTGGTCGGTGGCACGCTGACCTCAGACGACGACTCCGCTGTCTTCGTCGTACGCTGCGCGCTCCCGATCGCGATGCCGGCATGATCGCGGCATCCGTTCCTGCGCCCATCCGGGTGGTGCTGGTCGATGACCAGTCGCTATTTCGTGCCGGCATCCGCATGCTGATCGACTCTCAGCCCGATCTGCGAGTGGTGGGCGAGGCATCCGATGGCCGTGAAGCGCTCGGCGTGGTGCGGGCGGCGATGCCGGACGTCGTGCTGATGGATATTCGGATGCCGGTGCTCGACGGGATCTCCGCGACCGCCGAGCTGCTCCGCGACCAGAACCCGCCGCGCATCGTGATGCTCACGACCTTCGATCTCGACGAGGCGGCGGCCCGGGCAGTCCGGCAGGGGGCGAGCGGGTTTCTGCTGAAAGACGCCGACCCGGAGTTTCTGCTGGCCGCGATCCGCACCGTTCATGCGGGATCGGCCGTGATCGCGGCATCCGCCACTCGCGAACTCTTCGCGCACTTTCCGGATGCCACGCCGCGAGCGGTACCCGAGAGCTATCTGCAGCTCACCGAGCGCGAGCGCGAGATCTTCGCCCTTGCCGCGCGGGGGCTTTCGAACGCCGAGATCGCGGCCGGGGAGTTTCTCTCCGAGGCCACCGTGAAGACCCACGTCAGCCGCATTCTGAGCAAGCTCTCCCTCCGTGACCGAGTGCAGCTCGTGGTCTTCGCCTTCGAGCACGGCCTGAACTGAGGTGTGGGGCTGTTCCCGTCGTCATCCTCGCGATGTATGCGGGATGAGCCTCGGGGGTGATGCGGCATCCTCAGCGGCTTCATAGCGTCGAAGTATGCAGATCACATCGACCGAACTCGGGCTCGCCGCCCGGGTGCAGCAACTGACCAAGACGTACGGCTCGGGTGAAGGGGAAGTGCGTGCCCTCGACGGAGTGAGCGTCGGCATCCGTCGCGGAGAGTTCACGGCGATCATGGGGCCATCGGGTTCGGGTAAGTCAACACTGATGCACATCATGGCGGGGCTCGATGCCCCCACGACGGGCCGCGTGTGGATCGGCGACACCGAGGTCACCGGGCTCTCCGACCTCGACCTCACCCTGCTGCGCCGCCGCCGCGTCGGGTTCGTGTTCCAGGCGTTCAACCTCGTGCCGACGCTCGACGCCATCGGCAACATCCTGCTTCCGTTCGACCTCGACGGCCGGCGCCCGAGCCCCGGCGAACGCGTGCGCATCAACGCACTGATCGAGTCGCTCGGGCTCGGCGCGAGGTTGACCCATCGGCCGCACCAGCTCTCGGGCGGGCAGCAGCAGCGGGTCGCGATCGCCAGGGCGCTGGCCACCGCACCCGATCTCGTGTTCGCCGACGAGCCCACCGGCAACCTCGACTCGCGGAGCGGCCGCGAGGTGCTCGCGCTCCTGGCCGTCGCTTCCCGTGATCACGGTCAGTCGATCGCGATGGTGACGCACGATCCGGTGGCGGCCAGTCACGCCGATCGGGTGCTCTTCCTCGGTGATGGCCGACTCGTCGCCGATACGCCCCGCCAGAGCGCCGAGCAGATCTCGTCCTACATGCTGGCCGCCGAACTCGGCATCGCATCGCCCGCCGAGGTGCGCGGATGAGCGGCGCAGCCGTCGCCGCGCGGATGTCGCGGCGCGCTGTCGCTGCACCGTTCGAGTGGCTCACCGAACGCGGCATGGGCGCCAGCATCCTGGTCGCGTCCATCTCGAGCGCCTTCGGCGTCATCCTGATCGCCGCAACCGGATACATCAGCGCGATGCTGCGCGCCGACCCCTACATCGGCGGCAGTGGCACGCTTGCATTCGTGCTGAGTTTCGTCTCGGCCATCCTCGTCGGGGTCGCGGTCTATGTCGCGGCGATCGTCACCGCCAACACGTTCGCGACGATCGTCGCGGGCCGCACCCGCCGCATCGCGCTCATGAGACTGATCGGCGCATCCGCACGCTCGCAGCGGCAGGAGGTCGCTCGCCAGGGGCTGCTCATCGGGGTAATCGGTGCGGCGCTCGGACTCCTCGCGGGCACAGCGATCGCGGCCGTCGGCATCGAGATACTCGGAAGGATGCTGGCGCTCGAAGGCCTCTCGTTCGCCCTGGTGGAGCCGGTGCTGCTGGTGCCGGCCGTGGTCGTGGCTCTCACCACGTGGGCGGCGGCGTGGGCGGGCTCGCGGCACGTGCTGTCGGTCACTCCGCTGCAGGCGCTGGGCGGTTCGACCCCGGCATCACGCGCGACGCTTGCTTCCCGCCGCGGTCGCAACGCGACCGCGATCACGATGCTCGCCGTGGGCGGCATCCTTCTGGCGGCGGGCGTTCTGCTCGGGCTTGTCACACCCCTGGGCGTTCTGGTGGCATTCGCCGGCGGCATCCTGTCGTTCACAGGACTCGCGCTCGGAGCCACGCTGATCATGCCGCCGGTGCTGCGGCTGGTGGGGCGCTGGTTCGGGCGGTCGGTTTCGGCCCGGCTCGCGGCGGAGAACGCGCTGCGCTACCCGGAACGCTCCGCCCGCATGGCCATCGGGGTCGTGATGGGCGTGACCCTCGTCACGATGTTCGCCGTCGCCATCGAGTCGACGAAAATGGTCATGACCGCGGCATCCGGGGGTCGCATCGAGCCAGAACTGGCGAGCGTGCTCGATACCTTCTCGGCCATCATGATGGGGCTCGTGGGGGTGTCCGCCGTGATCGCGGCCGTCGGGCTCGTGAACCTCCTCTCGATCGGAGTCGTGCAGCGTCGACGAGAGCTCGGGCTGCTGCGCGCGCTCGGGCTCTCGACAGGACAGGTGCGTCGCATGGTTCTGCTGGAGGCCGCGCACATCACGATCGCGGCCACGGCGACGGGCCTCATCCTCGGCGTCATCTACGGGTGGGTCGGTGCGCAGTCGCTGCTCGGTTCCGTTCAGGTGAGGCCGGGAGAGCCCAGCGGACCGACGCTCGTCTGGCCTGCCGTGCCGCTGGCGCCGATCGTCGCGATCGTGGTGCTGACGGCGATTCTCACGATCGTCGCTGCAGTGGTGCCGACGCGGCTGGCCACCCGTGTCGCCCCGGTCGAGGCTCTGGCCGACTGAGGCTGCAGCTCGGAGTGCTCGAGGCGGCAGCGTCGGGCATGACACAACTCCGGTGAAACCCGGCAGTCCGCGGCGGACACCCCGCCGATCCGCGGGTCGCGGCGGTGGCCCGGCGTTTTCACCGGAATTGTGTCACCTGCGCGGCTGCGCGGCTGCGCGGCTGCGGGGGTGCGGGACTGCGGGGCTCAGCCCTGGTCGGCCCCGGGGTCGTGGGCCCAGGTCGGGGCGAGCGCGCGGATCCGCGACCCGCGCCACTGCCATGTCGCCCACAGCATGGGCCACAGGGCGGGGGCCGCGGCGCCGCCGATCACGAGGCGGTCGCGCCACAGGGTCTTCGCTGGGTCGCCCGGGGCTGGCGCAATCGCCATCTGGTGATCCCACACGTCCAGGGCCGCGAGCGCTCCGGTGAGCGGGATGCCGCTGTCGCGGAAGATCCGCACCGGTCCGTGCGAGTCCTCGGTGAATCGATCGCTGACGTGGATGAGCTGCCGCCCGGCAGGTACGAGTCCCGCCACCGAGAGCTGCACGGGAACGTCGTCACCCGTGGAGAACCTCGTCGGCAGGCCGCCGGCGG
>JAHIOK010000299.1 GCA_018895315.1 Actinomycetota bacterium
CATGGGCTTCGTCGCAGAGAACGTGGCGCCCTTCAAGAAGGTGCGTCGCGTGGAGTTCATCGACGCCATCCCGAAGTCGACGTCGGGCAAGATCCTCCGCAAAGACCTCCGCGCCCGCGAGGCCACCCCGGTCACCTGACGCCCTCGGGAGCACATGACCGATGGCAGATGTCATCGACGACGAGAGCCTCTCGTTCGTGCTCCTCGCGCGGATGTCGGTGACGATGGCCTCTCTTCTCGCCGTCGTCGAGGCGAGCCTGTAGCGCACGTTCGTCTGTCACGACTTACACGGCGCTCATCCCATCAGCGGCATGACGAAGCTGGCGCCTTCCTTCAGGCCCGTGGGCCACCGTTGCGTCACCGTTTTGGTCTTCGTGTAGAAACGGAAGGAGTCGGGTCCGTGCTGGTTGAGGTCGCCGAATCCCGAACCCTTCCACCCGCCGAACGTGTGGTACGCGATGGGCACCGGGATCGGGACGTTGACGCCCACCATGCCGGTGTTGACGCGCTCGGCGAAGTCGCGCGCGGTGTCGCCGTCACGGGTGAAGATCGCGACGCCGTTGCCGTATTTGTGCTCGCTGGGGAGGCGGAGCGCCTCTTCGTAGTCGGCGGCTCGCACGATGATCAGCACCGGTCCGAAGATCTCCTCCTGGTAGATCGTCATGTCGGGCGTGACCCTGTCGAAGAGGGTGGGACCGAGGAAGAAGCCGCTCTCGTACCCCTCGAGCGTGAACCCTCGGCCGTCGGCGAGCAGCTGAGCCCCCTCGTCGATGCCGATCCGGATGAAGTCGCAGACGCGGTCGACGGCATCCTTCGAGATGAGCGGGCCGTAGTCGGCGGTGGCGTCTAGCGAGTGGCCCACCTTGAGCCCCTTCACCCGCTCCGTGAGCTTCGCCGCCAGCGCGTCGGCCGTGGCTTCGCCCACCGGAACGGCGACCGAGATGGCCATGCAACGCTCGCCGGCCGAACCGTAGCCAGCGCCGATGAGCGCGTCGGCAACCTGGTCGAGGTCTGCATCGGGCATGACGATCATGTGGTTCTTCGCCCCGCCGAAGCACTGGGCGCGCTTGCCGTTCTTCGCCGCTGTCTCGTAGATGTATTGCGCGATGGGTGTCGAGCCGACGAAGCCGATCGCCTTCACCCGGGCGTCACCAAGCAGGGCATCGACGCCTACTTTGTCGCTGTTGACAACGTTGAGCACGCCTGCGGGCAGCCCCGCCTCGAGGAAAAGCTCGGCGATGCGCAGGGGCACGGAGGGGTCGCGCTCGGAGGGCTTCAGGATGAACGCGTTTCCTGCGGCGATCGCCGGGCCCATCTTCCAGAGCGGAATCATGGCGGGGAAGTTGAACGGGGTAATGCCGGCGACGACGCCGAGCGGCTGACGCATCGAGTACACATCGACTCCCGTGCCGACGCTCGCACTGTATTCGCCTTTGAGGAGGTGGGGCGCACCGAGGGCGAACTCGACGACTTCGATACCCCGCTGGATGTCGCCCTTCGCGTCGTCGACCGTTTTGCCATGCTCGGAGGAGAGGAGGGTCGCCAGCGGGATCAGCTCGCGCCGAACCAGCTCCAAGAACTGCAGCAAGATGCGAGCACGGCGCTGCGGATTCCAGGTGGCCCACTCGATCTGTGCGGCGTGCGCGTTCTCGATCGCCGCAGTGACTTCGGCGACATCTGCCAAGGGCACCCGCGCCTGCACTCTCCCGGTGTTCGGGTCATACACATCGCCGAATCGACCGGACGTACCCGGAACATGGGCTCCGCCGATGAAGTGGGTCAACTCGCGAACTATAGTCATCTCGCAAATATAGTAGGACATGCATATATTTACTAGGAGTTACACGTAAATGGTCTCCACCTCACCAGGCAGTCGCTGCAGGTCGCCGGGGCCCCGACCGGCAAAAGGAAAGCCCCCGCTCACGCGGGGGCTTTCCTGGTTTTCGGTGGACCTGAGGGGATTTGAACCCCTGACCTCCTCGATGCGAACGAGGCGCGCTACCAACTGCGCCACAGGCCCGAGAACCTCCGATAGATTATCACGACCCGTTCGCCTCACCCGACGCAGGGCGGGTTCGGAGAGTCGTGAAGCCGGTGATCAGCCGGCGGCGCGGCGCTGGAGCAGCGCACGCACGTGGGCTTCGATCTCGGCGTCGTCGACGTGACCCATCCGGGCGAATTCCGCCGCCTGTGCCGACGCACGCGCCACGCGCGCCGTATCGATCGACGGTGGCCGTCGACGCTCGGCCTGCACTCGCGCAGCTTCCTCCACCGCCACCTGACGGAGTGCCGCGCGCGCCGCAGCGGCGTCGACAGCGGCGGCCGCCCGCGATCCGGCAGACGCCGTCAGAGGGCGAGGAAGTTCGCGGGGCGCCCAGCCGGTGCGCGGGTCTCCCGGCAGTGCGAGGTCTTGTACGGGTGTCGCCGCCCGGGCCTCGGGAGCGACGGTCTCGACGCGCACCGCGGTGCGGCGCGCACCGACCCGGGCAATCCGTGTCAGGAGCACCGCGCACAGGGCAGCACCGCCGACAGCAGACCACAGCAGCACCTGCGAGCCGGTGGTCACGACATCCCAGGCGCCCCAGCCGGCCAGTCCCATCGCGACGAGGCCGAGCACCGTCACGATCAGTCGCGCACGTCGACGCGCCCGCGCGCGTCGCGCTGCGGGCTGTGCGCGGGCGACGGCGAGTTCGTGCCGCGCGGTCTCAAGATCGGCGTATTGGCGCTCCGCCTGCGTGCGACGGACGAGATCGGTGCGCTCGGACTGCGCGCGGCGTGCCAGCTTCTGCTGGGCCAGCGCCGTGCGGGCGTTGAGCTCGAGCCGCACTTCCTGCGGGGTTTCGCTGGTCTCGGCGAGGATGCGCAGCGCCTGGTTGAGGCGTACGGCGTTGCGCTCCGCAGCGTCGTACTGGTGCCGGCTGTACCAGGTCGGCAAGAGGTACACCAGCCAAAGGAGCACGGCGACGAGAGCGATCACTCCGCCGCCTAAGACCTGCCCACCACCCATGGACTACACGGTAGGCGACGAGTGGGCGCGGCCCCCGCATCCCCACGCGTGTCGCGCTCAGAGTCGTCGAGGATCGTGCGGTCAGGCGGGCATCCGGTCAGCCGGCGGCACCGTCGCGGCATCCTGGGGGGCTCGTCCCTGCACCCAGCGCTCGAGCACTCCTTCGGGCACGTCCTCCCGCACCAGGGCGAAGGAGTAGTGGTCGCGCCAGTCGCCGTTGATGTGGATGTAGCGGCGGCGAAGCCCCTCGTAGCGGAAGCCGAGCTTCTCGACCACCCGGAGGCTCGCGTGATTCTCCGGACGGATGCAGATCTCCATACGGTGCAGCCGCAGTTCACGGAAGCAGATGTCGGTGGCCAGCGCCACCGAGATCGGGGTGATGTTGCGGCCGGCGAATCGCTCACTCACCCAGTAGCCGATCGTCGCCGACGCGAGCGATCCGCGCGCGATGCCCCAGACGTTCAGTTGTCCGGCGACGGCGCCTTCGTGCTCCATCACGAACGGCACGCCCGTGCCATCGCGGTACTGCTGCAACAGCCGCCGGATGCCGAGCCGCATGTCGAATGACACCGGGCCCTCGGGATTCGTCGCTTCCCATTGCCGCAACCACGAACGGTTGGCGAGCAGCTCGTTCTGCAGCACCCGGGCATCACGCGGACGCACCAGGCGGATCGAGACCGCACCGTGACTCTGCGGGGCAGACAGGTCCATCACACCCCCTCGTACGGGAAGCGCTACAGCTTCGCCGCGAACTCCTTGAACCACGGACGCAACGCCGGACCGAGGTCGTCGCGGTCGGCCGCGAGTTGAACGATGGCCTTGATGTAGTCCAGCTTATCGCCGGTGTCATAGCGGCGACCCCGGAATACGACACCGTAAACGCCGGGCTCACTCGTCGCCATCTCCTGCAGCGCGTCGGTCAGCTGGATCTCGCCGCCCTTGCCGGGCTGCGTGTGCTCGAGAACGTCGAAGACGGCGGGCGCGAGCACATAGCGGCCGATGACGGCGAGGTTCGACGGCGCTTCCTCGGCGGTCGGCTTCTCGACCATCCCGGTGATCTTGACCACGTCAGGGTTGTCTGTCGTCTCGACCACGGCCACACCGTACTGATGGATGTGCGCGGAGTCGACCTCCATCAGCGCGACGATCGCCGCGCCGGTGCGTTCGTGCTCCGCGAGCATCGTCGTGAGAAGCGGGTCCCGCTCGTCGATCAAGTCGTCTCCGAGCATCACGACGAAGGGGTGGTCGCCCACGTGCGCCTTCGCACGCAGCACCGCGTGACCCAGGCCCTTCGGATCGCCCTGGCGGACGAAATGGATGTCGGCCATGTCAGAGGAGTGCTGCACCTTCGCGAGCTTCTCCTGGTCGCCCTTGCGCAAGAGGTTGCTCTCGAGCTCGGGCACCGAGTCGAAGTGGTTCGACAGATTGTTCTTGTTGCGTCCGATGATGATCAGGACGTCGGTGATCCCGGCCTGCACCGCCTCTTCGACCACGTACTGGATGGCCGGCTTGTCGACCACCGGCAGCATCTCTTTGGGCATGGCTTTGGTGGCAGGCAGGAAGCGGGTACCGAGGCCGGCCGCGGGGATCACGGCCTTGAAAGGCTTATGAGACATGACGCCATGCTATCCAGATCGCACGAGCGAGCGCGCTCCGCGTCGCCAGACGACACCGCACCTTAGAATCAAGAGCATGGCGGACGACATAGATCACGCGAAACGCGCACAGCGCGCGGACCTGCGCGAGCGTCGGAATGTGCTGTCCCCGGCGGCTCTGGATGCCGCTGCCGACGGCGTGCGCGCGCAGCTCGACCACCTTGTCGACACGCTCGGTGCCCAGTCACTGTCGTGCTTCCTCTCCACCACCACCGAGCCGGGCACCCGAGTGTTCGTCGAAGAAGCCGTGCGCCGCGGCATCCGCGTGCTGCTTCCGGTGACGCGGGTGGACGGCCTGCTCGATTGGGCGGTGGCCACCCCCGAGGGTGACATCACCGAGGGGCTCTTCGGGCTGCCCGAGCCCGTCGGTGAGCTGCTCGGCCCCATCGCCGTCAACGACGTCGACCTGCTGATCATCCCTGCCGCCGCCGTCGACCGCACCGGAATGCGGCTCGGCTGGGGTCGCGGCTACTTCGACAAGACCATCGGATCGATGGAGCGCTGCCCGCCGGTCTACGCCGTCATCTACGATTCCGAATTCGTCGACGACGTGCCCCGCGATGTGCACGACCAGCCGGTGTCCGGCATCGTGACCCCCACCCAGACCATCACCTTCACGCGCCCCAAGCGCTGAGATCTCTCGAA
>JAHIOK010000300.1 GCA_018895315.1 Actinomycetota bacterium
ACCTGCTGCTCATTGCTCAGGTCGCCCCATGTCATCGCGCCGCGCGAATCGGACCAGCGCTTGTAGGTCGGGACCATCGCGGGGTCGACGCCCAGGAGCGTAAGGATCGTGATCGTCGGGATGTCGAACGCGATGTCGCGCAGGAAGTCGCCCTGACGGTCGGGATCGGCCAGCATGCGCTGCAGAGCGACGCGGGTGTTCTCGCGGATCGTGGGCTCGAGGGCCTTGAAGCGGCGCGGGGTGAAGGCCCGCTGGGCAATCGCGCGGATGCGGGTGTGGTCGGGCGGGATGCGGGCAGACAGGCCGGAGTAAGCGGTGAAGCCGCCCTCCTTCATGATGCGCGATGCTTCTTCTCCGCGATCCCGGACGGGGGCCTGGGCGTTCTCGCTCGAGAAGGTCTCCCAGTCGTCGAACACGGCGCGGACGTCGGCCCAGCGCGTGACGACCCACAGGCCGACGCGCTCGTCGTACATCACGGGCTCTTCCTTGCGGAGGCGCTCGTAGGCCGGGAACGGGTCGGTCATGTCGAAGGGCTCGTACCCGTGGTGCGCGGTTTCGCCGGCCGCGAAGGCGGAATGGTCGACCGGGCACGTGTCGGTGCGGGATGGTGCTGCCATGGCGACTCCTTCGTCTCTGGGCTTCGCATCCTGGTCCGGCTCGTGCCGCCCCGAGGTTGCAGTCACATCTCACCCCGGCGGGTGTCGTCGGCGTTGGCCAGCTTCCGCTGAGCGGAAGCGACTTCGCTCTTGTCCCGTCGGCCGGCGGGGGTCATGCTGCGGAGCGGGAACGCTCCGACGCTGTTCTCGATGCGATGCGCGATGCCACGGAGGGCGGGCAGGTGCCTCTCGAGTCCCATCGCGCTGTCGGCCGCCGTCACGAGTCCGAGCGCCGCACCGATGCCGCCGTCGCGCTGGAAGATCGGCACCGCGATCGAGGCGGATCCGAGCCGGACCTCATCCGCGGTCAGCGCATATCCGCGCGCGCGGATGACGTCGAGCTCGATGCGCAGCGCGTCGGGGTCGACGTGGGTCTTGGGCGTGCGGCTCTCGAGCGGATGGGCGAGCACGGCTTCTCTGAGCCAGGACTCCTCGTGTGCGAGCAGCACTTTTCCGACGGCGGTCGCGTGCAGCGGGAGCCGCCCGCCCACGCGGGATGCCTGCGGAACACGGCGAGACCCGTAGACACGATCGATGTAGAGCGCCTCGGTGTGCTCGCGCACCGCGATGTGCACGGTCTCCTGAGTGAGGCTGTACAGGTCCTGCAGAAGTGGTCGGGCGATGTCTCGGACCTGCCGGCCGGCGTGCTGGCCGAGCTCCCACAGGCGCAGGCCGATCTGGTAGCGGCCGTTGTCGTCGCGCTGCAGGGCTCCCCAGTCTTCGAGCTCGGCGAGCAAACGGTGGGTCGTACTCAGCGCGTGGCCGGTCTCGTTGCTGATCTCGGTGAGGCTGCGCGGCGCGAGACTGCTCTCGAACACCGCCAGGATCGACAGCATCCGTCCCGCGACCGACTGCCCTGGGCTGCTCACTCCACCGGCCACGATGCCTCCCTCGGCGGAAGCTTCCTCGCTTCCGATCAGTGGAAGCGTAGTTGGTCAGCCAGGGCGTGGACTGAGAGGCTTCGACCATGAGCTTGTCGTCGAGCACACGCCTGGGCCGTGACATCCGCTCGCACATCCCACCGGCATCCGACGTGCCCGGTGTGATCCGTCTGCGGGATCAGGACTCGGCAGTCTGGGAGCTCGCGGCGCCGTACCTCGCGGTGCGCAATAACGACAGTCACACGTTGTACGCGTACGGCTTGGCGCGCGCACTGCTCGCGTCGCTGCCGGATGCCGACCCCGAGGTCGTGCTCCCGGCGATTCTGCTGCATGACACGGGATGGTCGACGGTCTCGGACGACCTGATCCTCGAGGCGATCGCACCCGGCGGTGGGCGACCGGACCTGGTGTTGCAGCACGAGAAGGAAGGCGCGCGCATCGCGACCGAGGTGCTCACGGCTTTGGGTCGGGAGAGGGAGATCGTGCGCAGGGTCGTCGAGATCATCGACGGGCACGACTCACGGCTCGTGGCCCTTTCGGCCGAGGACGAGGTGGTGAAGGACGCGGACAAGCTGTGGCGCGTGACGCCGCACGGGATCGCCATCGTGTGCGGCTGGTTCGGGCTCACCCGCGAGGAGTCGCTGCGGATCACGTCGCTGCGCGTGCAGGACAACCTCTTCACCGATCCCGCGCGGGCGATGGCGCGGGGCTTCGCCGCGATCGGATCGATCGACATCGCGTCTCAGCGAACTGGCTTGATCTAGCTCAATGCATGATCAGCACGGGACAGTGCCCGTGTTGTGCACACGCCGTGCTGACCGATCCTAAGAGCATCCCCGCGAACCCTCCTCGACCACGACTGCCGACGATGAGCATGGAAGCGTCTTCGCTCCTGCGGATGAGCACCGCCGCAGCGGGCCCGGCCGCGACGACGAGGGAGAGTCGTTCGGGCCTGCCTTCGGGGAACGCCGCATCGACCGTCTCGGAGACGATTTTCTCGGCCTCACCCTCGGGCTCCCAAGGTTGGACGGTCATGGTCCGGTCGTACGCGATCGGGAACTGCCACGCTGTGATGGCCTCGATCGGGGCATCCGTCAGCGCAGCGATC
>JAHIOK010000301.1 GCA_018895315.1 Actinomycetota bacterium
CCTCGTGCTCCCGCCGATGGTGGGCGGCGTCGCCCTGCTCTTCCTCTTCGGTCGGAATGGATGGCTCGGGGGGATCGTGCAGCTGCCGTTCACGACCGCCGCCGTCGTGATCGCGCAGACCTTCGTCGCATTGCCGTTCCTGGTGCTGTCGCTGGAGGGTGCGCTGCGCACGTCGGGGGTAGAGTTCGAGCGCACGGCCTCGGGGCTCGGCGCCGGCAGGTGGACGATCCTCCGCCGAGTGACGCTGCCGCTCGCCGCTCCGGGACTGGTCGCGGGCATCGTGCTGTGCTTCGCACGGGCGATCGGTGAGTTCGGGGCTACGGCGCTGTTCGCGGGAAACGCCCCAGGGGTGACGCAGACCATGCCCCTCGCGATCTACACCGCGTTCAACGGAGCGGGTGTCAGCCAAGCCACCGCGATCGCGCTCTCGCTGATGCTGCTCGTCACGGCGATCGCGGTGCTGCTGCTCGTACGGGCGTGGAAGCCGGGGTCGCAGCGGTGACCGCGGCTCTCGACCCGTCGACGGTCGGAGCGGCAGCACTCGCGGCCGACTTTCGCGTCGAGCGCGCGGGGTATCAACTCACTGCAGCGCTCTCTGCGGAACCCGGCGAAGTGGTCGCGGTGATGGGCCCGAGCGGTGCGGGCAAATCGACGCTCCTCGGAGCGATCGCCGGTTTCGTGCCGCTGGCCGCGGGTCACGTGACCCTCGCCGGTCGGATCGTCGACCGCGCGAAAGGCCCGCGCGTGCATGTGCCCGCGGGCCGGCGCGGTGTCGTGCTGCTCGGGCAGGACCCTCGGCTCTTCCCTCATCTGACCGCCCGCGAGAACGTCGCGTTCGGTCAGCGGGCTCGTGGTGTGAAGCGCGCCCTGGCCCGCGCCGAGGCCGACGAATGGCTCTGGCGTGTCGGGCTCGACGGACTCGGCGACCACCGGCCATCCGAACTGTCGGGAGGGCAGCAGCAGCGGGTTGCGGTGGCGCGGGCGCTCGCCACCTCGCCGGCACTCGTGCTGCTCGATGAACCGCTGACCTCGCTCGACCCCGAGACGGCCGACGGCATCCGTGCGATGCTGCACGCGCAGCTCACGACCGCCGTGATCGCGACGCACGATGCGGTCGATGCGGTCTCGCTCGCTCAGCGGCTGCTCGTGGTCGAAGACGGTGCCGTGACCCAGTCCGGGCCCGTCCGCGACGTGCTCGCAGCGCCCGCGACGCGCTTCATCGCCGCGCTCGCAGGGCTCAACCGGATCGATGGCTTCGCGAGCGGCGGCGCCTGGTCGAAGGGCGGTGTCGTGATCGACGCAGCGGATGCGGCATCCCGGGGTATCGCGCAGGTCGACGGCGCACCCCTGGCCGCGGTGTTCCGTCCCGGCTCCGTGACGCTCGCCCGTGCCGAGGCAGATACCTGGACCGGCGCGCTGCGCATCGCGCCGAGCGCGCGGCCGGGGGAGTGGCTCGCGCGCGTCGAACGGCTGGAGCAGACCCCGGCGGGAGTCCGAGTGCGAGTCGCCGAACCCGCGGTGGCCGCGGACCTCCCGGTCGACGCGGTCGCGGCCCTCGGGCTTGCTCCGGGCGTGCCGGTGTGGGTGTGGATCGACCCGGCCGACGTCCGGTTCCAGCGGCTCGTAGACTCTCGGAATGACTCGCATTCGACCCTTCCACCCCGGTGACGAGCCCGCGATGGCCGATATCTGCGTCCGTACGGCGGCCAACGGAGGCGACGCGACCGGAGTGTTCGACGACGACGCGATCTGGTCCGAGGTGTACGCGTTGCCGTATGTCGTGCGGTATCCCGAGTTCGCCTTCGTCGTCGAAACCGACGACGGGCGGGTCGCGGGCTACATCGTCTGCGCGCCCGACACGGGGGAGTTCGAGCGGTGGTTCCATGACGAGTGGTGGCCGACCCGGGGTTATGCGCGGCCGGACGTCGAGCACACGCGACAGGATGCCACCCTGCTCGAGGCCTACCGGCGCGGCACGGGCGCCCCGCAATTCGCCGATGACCATCCGGCGCACCTGCACATCGACCTGTTGCCCGAGCTGCAGGGCCAGGGGTGGGGACGGCAGCTGATCGACACGCTGGCCGACGCGTTGCGCGACGCGGGAGTGCCGGGCGTGCATCTGTGGGTCTCGGCGGAGAACGCCGGGGCACTCGCGTTCTACTCGCGGGTCGGTTTCACCCCGCTGGCGCAAGGCGAAACCGCCCTGGCCTACGGTAAGACGCTCTAGCGGTCCGGTCCGGTCCGGTGCGGTCCGGTCCGGCCGGGTGCGGCATCCCTCCCGCGCACAACTCCTCCTCTCGGCGCACCGCCGTCGGGCGTGACTCCGTCATTCCGCGGCTGCTGCGGAAGTCGGCGCCGGCTGTGGAGGAGTTGTGCGGGGGCGGCCG
>JAHIOK010000302.1 GCA_018895315.1 Actinomycetota bacterium
ACTCCGTATGTCGTCGCGGGCCTCCTCTTCGTGGCGTTGAGCCTGCCGATGATCCGGCTCACCGACGCGGTCTCGGCGCGGCTCGCCCGCCGCGAGCAGACCGGAGGTGTGGTGTGAGCGTGCTCGAGACGCGCGGGGTGCGCAAACGGTTCGGCGACCACGACGTGCTGCGGGGCATCGACCTCGCGCTCGACACCCACGAGGTCGTCGTCCTCATCGGCGCCTCCGGGTCGGGCAAATCGACGCTGTTGCGCACGATCAACCTGATCGAGCGCGTCGACGACGGTCAGATCTTCCTGTCGGGCGACGACATCACCGATCCGACCGTCGATCAAGATGCCGTGCACGCTCGCATCGGCGTCGTCTTCCAGCACTTCAACCTGTTCCCCCACTTGCGCGTGATCGACAACGTGACACTCGCCGCGCGCACCGTGCACCGGATGCCGAAGGCGCAGGCCCGGGATCGGGCGATGATCCTGCTCGAAACCCTCGGCCTCGGCGCGAAGGCCAAGGAGTTTCCCGACCGGCTCTCCGGCGGTCAGCAGCAGCGTGTCGCGATCGTGCGGGCGATCCTCACCGACCCGGAACTGCTGCTGCTCGACGAGATCACCAGTGCGCTCGATCCTCAGCTGGTCGGGGAGGTACTGGACTTGGTGCGCCAGCTCAAGGGCGACGGATCGACGATGCTGATGGCGACGCACGAGATGTCGTTCGCCCGCGAGGTCGCCGACCGCATCGTGTTCATGCAGGGCGGTCGCATCGTCGAGCAGGGCACTCCCTCCCAGATCCTCGACTCCCCGCAGCATCCCGAGACCATTCGCTTCCTCGAGCGGGAGAACCGCGCCTGACCGCGCGGATGCGGCGGGCCGCGGCCCCCGGTTCTCGGGGTCTCGCAGGGTCTCGGGGTCTCACGGGGTTCGGTTGCGGCGAAAGGCCCTGTGGTGCGGCTGCGATGGGTGGTGTGGCGCAACTGAAGGATGCCGTGTCCCCGGGCCGTGGGTTCGGTTGCGGTGAATGGCCCCGTGGTGCGGCTGCGATTGGCGGCTTGCCGCAACTGAAGGGATGCCGCATCCCAAGGCCGGGGGTTCGGTTGCGGCGAATGGCCGGTTTCGACACCCCGACCGCGCACGCTGACCCCACGGATGCGGCGAGCCGCGGCATCCGGTACGATAAGAAGGTTGTCCGGTTGCAGCCCTGTCTGCGTAAGCCCTGGACACGTGCACACACCCTCCTGTTGCCGGGAAATGCCCGGCAACCGTTCTAGTCCGAAGGAGGTGGGTTAGTGACGCACCAGTACGAACTCATGGTCATCCTTGATCCGGAGCTCGACGAGCGCCAGGTCGCCCCCAACCTCGACAAGTTCTTGAAGGTCATCACCAACGATGGTGGCTCGATTGACAAGGTCGACATCTGGGGTCGCCGTCGTCTCGCTTACGAGATCCAGAAGAAGAACGAGGGCATCTACGCCGTCGTCAGCTTCACCGCGACCAGCGCCGCCACGCAGGAGCTCGATCGTCAGCTCAAGCTGAGCGAGCAGATCATGCGCACCAAGGTGCTCCGCGCCGAAGAGGCGATCGCGATGATCGCGTCCGAGAAGCAGCGTGCCGACGAGAAGGCTGCCCGCAAGGCTGCCCTGCCCCCGAAGGCGCCGGCATCGGCGACCGCCGGTCCTGCCAAGGTCGCAGCGCCCGCCGCGGCTCCCAAGACGGCTCCGGTGAAGAAGGACGCGTAGCGATCATGGCCGGTGAGACCATCATCACCGTCGTCGGCAACCTGACCGCCGACCCCGAACTGCGTTACACGCAGGGCGGGCTGCCCGTCGCGAACTTCACGATCGCGTCGACGCCGCGCAACTTCGATCGACAGTCGAACGAGTGGAAGGACGGCGAAGCGCTGTTCCTCCGCGCGAGCGTGTGGCGTGAATTCGCCGAGCACGTGGCCGGATCGCTCACGAAGGGCTCCCGCGTCATCGCGACCGGTCGCCTCAAGCAGCGTTCCTATGAGACGAAGGAAGGCGAGAAGCGCACTTCCATCGAGCTCGAGATCGACGAGATCGGTCCCTCGCTCCGCTAC
>JAHIOK010000303.1 GCA_018895315.1 Actinomycetota bacterium
GAGAACGCCAAGAGCACGAAGAATCCGATGTTGTAGACCAGCGCGGCGACGGCGAGCACGGCCAGCGCCGGAACGCGAAGGGCCTTGAACGGCGCCGAAAGGGCGACGGGGGTCCGCTTCTCGTACGGTCCGCGCAGCAGAACCAGCACGGCAAGGAATGCGATCGCCATCAGCACGACGACGCCGAAGAACGGCCCGCGCCAGCTGATCTCACCGAGGAGGCCGCCGAGCAGTGGGCCGATGGCGATACCGAGGCCGAGAGCGGCTTCGTAGAGGATGATCGCCGATCCGCTGCCACCGGTGGCAGCGCCCACGATGGTCGCGAGTGCGGTGGAGATGAACAGTGCGTTGCCGAGGCCCCAGCCGGCACGGAACCCGATGATCGCATCCACGCTTCCGCTCAACGCGCACAGGAGCGCGAACACGACGATGAGTGCGAGGCCGATGAGCAGGGTGGCCTTCGCGCCGATGCGGCTCGAGACCCAGCTCGTGATGAGCATGGCAAGGCCGGTCACCAACAGATAGCTGGTGAACAGCAGCTCCGTCTGCACCGGGCTCGCCTGCAGGGATTCGGCGATCGCCGGGAGGATCGGATCGACGAGGCCGATGCCCATGAAGGCCACGACGCAGGCGAACGCGACCGCCCATACCTGTGCCGGCTGGCGCCAGACGGACTTTCCGGCAGCCGCGCTCATCGAGCGACCGCCACAGGGCTCGTGCGCGACGAGAGGATGGCGGAGGTGCGGCTGAGCGCGGCCCAATCCTCGTCGTCGAGGTCGACGAAGAAGGGCTCGAGCGCGTCGCGCAGCTGCACGCGCCACGCGGCCAGTGCACTGGCCCCGGCGTCGGTGGCCGACACGAGGGTCACCCGCGAGTCGTCAGGGTCGCTCTGCCGGAGCACGAGGCCTTGGTCTGCCATTTGGCCCACGAGCCGAGTCATGCCGGGCTGTGTCGCACGACTCGCCGTTGCCAGCTCGCCGAGGCGCATCGCGCCTTCTCTCGACAGGATGCTGAGGGCACGCCATTGCGTAGCGGGAGCGTGGTTATCGGTGCGGGCGGCGGCGAGGCGGGTGAGCGTATGGGCCGCGGTGACGATGTTTTCGATGTCATCGGCTCTGGTCATACCAGAAGTATATACCTGCGGTATCAAAATGGGATGCGTGCCTCCCGCGGTGACGTGAGGACGATCAGTCGAGCGCAGGGCGCAGCTGTGCGGGTCGTCCTCATCTCGACCGGTTCTCCTCATGCGGGGCGGGTCGCACGTTCTAGGCTGGGCGCCACAGCGCACAAGGGAGTCACGGATGCCGACCCATAGCTATCGCACCATGGATGTTTCGGTCGCGGGCGGTGCGCTGCGGGTCGGGGTGTGGGATGGCCCCGACGATCGTGACTCGGTGCTCGTGGTGCACGGTGTGACCGCATCGCATCGTGCGTGGTCTCTCGTGGCGGAGCAGCTCGACGGTGTGCGCGTGATCGCCCCCGATCTCCGCGGGCGCGGACGCAGCAACAAGATCGAGGGTGGCGCGGGCCTCACGGCGCACGCCAACGATCTCGCTGCCGTGCTCGATGCCCTGGATATCGACCGCATCGTGGTAGTCGGCCACTCGATGGGCGCCTTTGTCGCCATCGTGTTCGCGCACTTGTTTCCTGAACGGGTGTCGAGGCTCCTCCTCGTCGATGGGGGACTGCCGCTCGACGTCCCGCCCGGCCTCGACCCCGACGCATTGGTCGCGCGAATCCTCGGTCCGACCGCGGCCCGTCTCTCGATGAGGTTCGACTCACCCGAGGCCTACCGAAAGCTGTGGCGCCAGCATCCGGCCTTCGCTGGCCAGTGGTCGTCAGCGCTCGAGGAATACCTCGACTACGACCTCGTCGACGACGGCGAGGGGATGCTGCGCCCGGCGACGAGCTATCAGACCACCGTGGACGACACGATCGACATGAACACAGGGACGGCGCTGCCCGACGCGCTGGAGCACGTGCGGCATCCTGCCCGGCTCATCACGGTGCCCTTCGGGCTGCAGAACGAGCCTCCCGGGCTGTATGCGGCCGACTACCTCGAGCGGATCCTCCCGCAGTTCCCGGGAGTGCGGCACGAACGCGTCGACGCGTTCAACCATTACACGATCGTCATGTCGGAGACGGGAGCCGCGGTCGTCGCGGCGGCGGTGATCGAGGAGCTCGACGCCGCGCGATGAACGGAACCGCACGCGCTTCGTGCGGTCAGCGGCGCGATGCGATCCGGGTGGTCAGCTGGTGGGCGTGCGCAAGCAGAGTGCGCCCGAGCTCAGAGAGACGGTCGGGACCGAAGCGAAAATCCACGCCGGTGAGGCTCAGTGCCCACTGGGGGTGACCTTCTCGCGTGAATACGGCGGCACCCAGGCCGAAGCTGCCCGCGACGATGAGCCCCGGGTTGAGAGCGAAACCGCGTTCCTGGGTGTCGCGCAGCCGTGTGCGCATGGACGTCACGCCGTGCGAGGCACCCCAGGTCTCGCTGAGCTCGGGGTGACGCTCCAGATAAGCGTCCACATCGTGGGGTGGGAGAAATGCCAGGATGGCGAGACCAGCGGATGCCACACCCAGCGGAAACCGCACCCCCTCGTGCAGCACGAAGGAGCGGATCGGAAAGCTGCCTTCCTCGCGTAACAGGCACACCGTCTCGTCGCCGCGGCGCACAGAAAGAAACGCGCTCTCCTCGGTGCGGACGGCGAGCGAGCGCACCACATCGCGCGCGACCTCTGTGACGTCATAGCGTGCGGCGGCGACGGTGCCCATGAGATACAGCTCGGGCCCCGGCATCCAGTGTCCGGTCGGTTCGTCGAGATCGACCAGGCCCTCGTGCCGGAGCGCCGTGAGCAGCCGATGCGTGGTCGGGCGGGTGAGGTCTGCGCGCCGGGCGAGTTCGGCGACCGCGAGGCCGTCCCGTCCCGCAGAGGTGACGAGCCGCAGCAATGAGGCGGCTCGAGCTACCGACTGAGCTCCAGGAACCGAACGAGCACTGTCCACCATGTGGACAGTATGCCCGACTGTCTCCACATCGCGAAGGATTGCGTGCGTCTCCCCGCCCGGCGCACGAGGATGGGACAACAGGGCGTTCTGCCCACCACGAAGGAGTGAGACGTGATCGACAAGCAAGTCGCGACCGCAGCGGATGCGGTCGCCGACATCCCGGATGGTGCCACCCTTGCCGTTGGCGGCTTCGGGCTCTCGGGCAATCCGATGACACTGATCGCCGCACTGCACGCACAGGGCACGAGCGATCTGTCGATCGTGTCGAACAACTGCGGAGTGGATGATTGGGGCCTTGGCATCCTGCTCAACGACAAACGCATTCGCAAGATGACGTCCTCCTATGTCGGGGAGAACAAGGAGTTCGAACGCCAGTTCCTCTCCGGCGAGCTCGAGCTCGAGCTGACGCCCCAGGGCACTCTCGCCGAGAAGCTGCGTGCCGGTGGCTCCGGTATCGGTGCGTTCTACACCCAGACCGGCGTGGGAACGCAAGTGGCCGAGGGTGGACTGCCCCGCCGATACGACGGCCACGGTGGCATCGCGGTGGCGTCCCCTGTCAAGGATGTGCGTTCCTTCGATGTCTCGGGCACGCCCCGCGACTACGTGCTGGAAGAGGCGATCGTCACAGACTTCGCACTCGTCCACGCGTGGAAGGGTGACCGATTCGGCAACCTCGTCTTCAACAAGGCGGCGCGCAACTTCAACCCGCTCGCCGCCATGGCCGGGCGCATCTGCATCGTTCAGGTCGAGCACCTCGTCGAGCCGGGCGAACTCGATGCCGACAGCATCCACTTGCCCGGCGTTTTCGTACACCGCATCATCGAGGTCGGTGCCGATATCGAGAAGCGCATCGAGAAGCGCACCGTGACCGCTTCTGACACCACCGAGGGAGCCTGACATGGCGCTGAACCGCAACGAGATGGCGGCCCGCGCCGCTCGTGAGCTGACCGACGGCTCGTACGTGAACCTCGGCATCGGCCTGCCGACCCTCGTACCCAACTTCGTGCCCGACGGCATCACGGTCGTGCTGCAGTCCGAGAACGGAATACTCGGGGTCGGGCCTTATCCCACCGAGGCGAACGTCGACCCCGACCTGATCAATGCGGGCAAGGAGACCGTCACGACGCTGCCCGGCGCCGCGTTCTTCGACTCGGCTATGAGCTTCGGGATGATCCGCGGCGGCAAGATCGACGCGGCGATCCTCGGTGCCATGCAGGTGTCGAAGAACGGCGACATCGCCAACTGGATGATCCCCGGGAAGATGGTCAAGGGTCCCGGCGGCGCGATGGATCTGGTTCACGGCGCCGCGACCGTCATCGTGCTGATGGAGCACGTGGCGCGTGATGGTTCGGCCAAGATCGTCGACGAATGCTCATTGCCGCTCACCGGCCGTGGCGTCGTCGACCGCATCATCACCGACCTCGCCGTCATCGACGTCACCGATGCGGGCCTCGTGCTGGTCGAGACCGCCCCGGGCGTGTCGGTTGATGAGGTCATCGCGGCGACCGAGCCACCGCTCCTCGTGTCGGACTCCCTGATCTCCCGCGAACCTAAGGTGGAAGCATGAACACTGACGACGTCGTCATCGTGGCCGCGGCCCGCACGCCCCAGGGCCGACTCAAGGGACAGCTCGGCTCGCTGACCGCCGTCCAGCTCGGCAGCATCGCCATCGCCGGTGC
>JAHIOK010000304.1 GCA_018895315.1 Actinomycetota bacterium
ACCTGCTGCCGCTGCGTCCCTGACCGACCTCCCGCCGCTGCGTCCCTCGAGCCAGGGCCGCGGTCGTGACCGCGAGCGGCACGCGCGCATCCGCGCCGCGCTCCCTGCAGGAGTGCGAGAATGGGCGCATGGCTGACGAGGCGAGTGGTGCGCGCGAAGCGGATGCCGTGGCATCCGATCCCGCGATGGTGGTCGAAGACCGCGTCGAGCGGTTGAGCGTGCGGCGTTCGCCCAAGTACTCGGTCTTCTTCGTGCTCGGCGCCGCGCTCGGAGTGCTGGTCGCGCTGATCCTGACGTTCGCCTTCCATGGCACAGACCAGACCGCGGCCTCGGGAGTGGATTACACGCCCGGCCAGGTCTTCGGGTTCCTCGCATTGATCGGGGTGGCCGTCGGTGCGACGCTCGGCGGCATCGTCGCCCTCCTCTTCGACCGCGTTCTCGGTCGGCGCACGCACGAGGTCACGGTCGACCGCGAGACCGTTCACTACGCGGAGTAGCGAATCAGGCCAGTTCGGCGATGATCGGGTGGATGGCCGCGTCGAACGCGACGACGTCACCCCGAAGGCCATCGGTGACCGCGATGGTCAGCGATCCGATCCACCACACGCCCCGCTGCGCGAGCGGCAGCACTTGCACGTTCAATTCGAACGAGTGCGCCCGGCGGCCCACCTGACGCTCGTGCTCGGCGATCGCGCTCGCGTAGGCGCGGTACGAAACCCCTGGCTTGGCCGCGGCATCCTTCGAATACCGGGTGTGGGCCGACTGCGAGAACGCCACGGCCTCGGCTCCGAACGGCGCGATCGCGGCGCGGAGCACATCGGAGCCTTCCACGGGCAGCGCGACCAGGGTCTCGAAGCCGTCGACGAGATCAAGGGGGATGGGCGAGGGATGCGCCTGCGGCTCCACTGTCATCGCCCAGTACTCCCGCCACTGCCGATCGAGGAGGGCTTGGTCGTCGGGCTCGCGCTCAGGCGCCCCGGCGGGGCGAGGCGCGATGCCGCGCAGATGCGGCAGCTCGTCGGGCCAGCGGATGCCGAGCACCTGGCGAAGATAGAGCGCGAGGAGCACGGGCTGACTCGCATCCTCGCGAATCACCCACTCCGGACCTCCGGCGCCGCCCATGCCGCCATTGTAGGGCGGGGGCACCGGCAGTGGACGGTTGTCTGTGCGCCAGCCCGCGGAGGGGGCCGAGGCATACGGAACGCCCCGCCGAAGGTAGGCTGAGCCGGTGGCCGCCGCTTCCCACGAATCCCCCGTGAACCCGTACACCGCCGCTGGCGTGGACACCGCAGCCGGTGACCTCGCCGTCGAACTCATGAAGTCCGCCGTCCGGCAGACACATGGCCCTGAAGTCCGAGGCGGCGTGGGTGGGTTCGCCGGCCTCTTCGACGCCTCCGCGCTACGCGATTACGCGCACCCGCTGCTCGCGACCAGCACCGACGGTGTCGGCACGAAGGTCGCGATCGCCCAGGCGATCGACAAGCACGACACGATCGGCCTGGACCTCGTAGGCATGGTGGTGGATGACATCGTCGTCGTCGGCGCGAAGCCGCTGTTCATGACCGACTACATCGCGTGCGGCAAGGTCGTGCCCACGCGCATCGCCGACATCGTCGCCGGGATCGCCCGCGGCTGCTCCGAGACCGGCACCGCCCTCGTCGGCGGCGAGACCGCCGAGCACCCGGGCTTGCTCGGACCGGGCGACTACGACGTCGCGGGCGCGGCGACGGGCGTCGTCGAGGCTGATCAGCTGCTCGGCGCGGAGAACGTCCGCGCCGGTGATGTCGTGCTGGCACTCGCATCCAGTGGCATCCACTCCAACGGCTTTTCGCTCGTGCGGCACATCGTCGCCGGCGCCGGCATCCAGTACGGCGATGTCGCCTCCGACCTCGGAACGCACGGCGTCACGTGGGGCGAGGCACTGCTCGAGCCCACCCGCCTCTATACCGCGCCGCTCCTCCGCCTGATCTCCGCCCCCGCGCTCGCGGGCGCCGTCCACGCTCTCAGCCACGTCACCGGTGGCGGCATCGCCGCGAACCTCGCGCGCGTGCTGCCGCAGGGCACCTGGGTCGAACTCGACCGCTCGACGTGGTCGCCGCCGGCGGTGTTCCGCACGCTGGCCGATGTCGGGGGTCTCGACCTGGTCGACACGGAAGGCACCTGGAACCTCGGCGTCGGATTCCTCGCGATCGTCGCCGCCGACAAGGCGGATGCCGCGGCATCCGCTCTCGCGCAGGACGGCATCGCCACCTGGCAGGTCGGCGTCGTCGGCGTCGGCGCACGTCCCGAGGGCTCATTCGAGTCGGGCGCCAAGGGCGTCGACGGCGGTGCGGTGCGCCTCGTGGGCACCTATTCGGACACAACGTACGGAGCGAAGTAACACCCCATGTGCGGCATCGTCGGAATGGTCGGGCAGGGCCCGGTGAACCAGGAGATCTACGACTCCCTGCTGCTGTTGCAGCATCGCGGGCAGGACTCGACGGGCATTTCGACCGCCGAAGCCACCGGCGTCATCCACATGGTCAAGGCGCGCGGGCAGGTGCGCGAGGCCTTCCGCACGCGCGACATGCGCTCGCTGCTCGGTGAGATCGGCCTCGGCCACTGCCGCTACGCGACTAAGGGCACGGCATCCAGCGAGGAAGAAGCGCAGCCGTTCTACGTCAACGCTCCGTACGGCATCGTGCTGGTGCACAACGGCAACCTGACGAACACGCGCGAGCTCACCGACGAGCTGTTCCACAAAGATCGCCGGCACCTGAACACGAGCTCCGACACCGAACTGCTCGTCAATGTGCTCGCGAACGAACTGCAGGCGTCGATCTCCGGTCTCGAACTCGGGCCCGACGAGGTCTTCCAGGCCGTCACCCGCGTGCACGAGCGCGTCGAGGGCTCGTACGCCACGATCGCGCTGATCGCCGGACACGGACTCCTCGCGTTCCGTGACCCGTTCGGCATCCGCCCGCTGATCCTCGGCACGCGCAAGGCCGACAACGGTGCGTACGAGTGGCTCGTGGGTTCGGAATCCCTGATCCTCGAGAACGCCGGCTTCGAGGTCGTGCGCGATGTGCTCCCCGGTGAGGCCGTGTTCATCGACCTCGCCGGCCACCTGCACACGCGCCAGTGCGCGGCTGAGGCGAGCCTGGTGCCCTGCTCGTTCGAGTACGTCTACCTCGCTCGCCCCGACTCGGTGATGAACGGCATCTCGGTCTACGAGGCCCGGCTACGCATGGGCGACCGCCTCGCCGAGACGATCAAGCGCTACACCCCCAGCGGTGCGATCGACGTGGTGATGCCGATCCCCGACTCGTCGCGCCCGGCGGCGATGCAGGTCGCCCGCAAGCTCGGGCTCGAGTACCGCGAAGGCTTCTACAAGAACCGATACGTCGGACGCACCTTCATCATGCCGGGCCAGGCGGTGCGCAAGAAGAGCGTGCGGCAGAAGCTCAACGCGATGTCGAGCGAGTTCAAGGGCAAGAACGTGCTGCTGATCGACGACTCGATCGTGCGCGGCACCACCAGCAGAGAGATCATCCAGATGGCTCGGGATGCCGGCGCCAAGACCGTCACCTTCGCCAGTGCCGCGCCGCCCGTGCGCTATCCGCACGTGTACGGCATCAACATGCCGTCACGGCAGGAGCTCGTGGCGCACGATCGCACGATCCCCGAGATCGCCGCCGAGCTGGGTGCCGACTACCTGGTGTACCAGGAGGTCGACGACCTGCGCGCCGCGATCCTCGAGGGTTCGGACGTCGACGACCTCGACATGAGCTGCTTCGATGGCCGCTACATCACCGGCACGGTGACCGAGACGATCAGCGCCTCGCGCCAGCCCAGGAAGAGCAGCATGATGAAGCTGACGGTGACGAGAGCGATCCCCAGGTGCTCCATGAGGCCGCTGACGGCGTCGTCGGCCTTCTGGCCGTCGTCGCGCGTGACCACGACGTGGACCGCGCGCGGGACGAAAGCCGCCTGCATGCGCTCGACCCGGTCTGCGACGGCGCGTGACACCGCCACCGCGTTCTCGCCCTTCTTCTTGGCCACGGCAATGGTGACGGCGGGCATCTCGCCCTGGCCGAGCTTGGCGCGGTCGTCGCCCGGTCCGAAGGCGAAGCGCGACAGGCGCATGACCTCGTCGCGAGGCCCGTCGGTCACGGTGGCCACGTCGCCGATCTTGATGGGCCGACCCTGGCGCACGCCGATCACCAGATCGCGCACGGCCGGGACGGAATTCAGGGCGCCGGCGTAGCGGAGCTTTTCGACCTGGCCCGAGGCGACGGGACCGGTGAGGGTCAGCCCCACGTCGGACGCGGCCAGCGCGCCCCTGGCTTCCAGCAGGGAGATCGAGAAGGCCTGCAGGCGGACCGGGTCGAACGCGACATTGACCTCGCGATCGCGCCCGCCGTTGACCGAGACCACCGAAACCCCGGGCGTGCTGCGCAGGCGCTCGGCCATGC
>JAHIOK010000305.1 GCA_018895315.1 Actinomycetota bacterium
AATGGGCTGAGCGTGGGTGAGATCAAGGAAGTGATCCTCCAGAGCGCGATCTACTCGGGCGTGCCCGCCGCGAACTCGGCGTTCCGCATCGCCTCTGAGGTCTTCGCCGAGGAATCCTGAGCCGGGCCTCTGCGGTCCCCCGCCGCGGACGCGCCCAGGCGCAATATGCTGGCGCCGTGACTTCGACGACGATCTCCGCCCCCGCCGCACAGCGCGACGACCGCATCACTCTGCGGTTCATGTCCGTGCCGGGCGACACCGCCGCGGGCGGCCGGTCGGTCGCAGCGGGCAGTGTGATGGAGTGGATCGACAAGGCGGGCTACGCGTGTGCCGTCGGCTGGTCGGGCGCCTACTGCGTCACGGCCTACGTCGGCAACGTGCGGCACCGGCGGCCGATCCCGCCCGGAAGCCTCATCGAGGTGCAGGCGCGCCTGATCTACACGGGCCGCAGCAGCATGCACGTCGTCGTGACGGTGTCCTCCGCCGACGTGAACACGCGGGCCTATACCCCGGCGACGACCTGCATCCTGATCTTCGTCGCGAAAGGCGCCGACGGTCGGCCGGTCGCGGTTCCCGAGTGGCAGCCCGAAACCCGCTCCGACCTCAAACTCGCCGCGGCGGCGCGCGAGCGCATCGAAGCGCGCACCGAGATCAAGCGCTTCATGCTGCAGGAGGAGTACTCCGATGCGTCCGAGGCTCCACGCACCACGATGCGTTTCCTCGTGCCGCCCGGGGTGGTCAATTGGGGCGGCAAGGCGCACGGTGGCACCGTGATGCGCTGGATCGACGAGGCCGCCTACGCGTGTGCGGCATCCTGGTCCCGAGACGGTGACCGCGAGAGCGAAGCCGTCGCGGTTTACTCCGGGGGGATCCACTTCCTGGCTCCGGTACGCATCGGCGACCTCGTCGAGATCGATGCGCGCATCGTCTACACGAGTGCCCACAGCATGCATCTGAGCACCCGGGTGTCGACGGCCGATCCGCGCACCCCGCGCGATCTGACGCTCACGACCCAGTGCATGAGCGTCTACGTCGTTCCGGCTGAGGGCGGGGTCGCGCTGCCGGTGCCGCAGTGGAACCCCCGCACCGACGAGGATCAGCGGGTCGAGCACCACGCGCGCGAGATCATCCACTTGCGCGAGTCGATCGTGCCGATCCCCGCCTCGCTCACCCTCGAGCCGTAGCATCCGTCTCCACGTGACTTCTCGGGTGGCGAGCTGGATGATCCTGAAATAGACTGACCACAATGCGTACACATGTTCGCAGAGCGAACAGGAGCTCGAGTGATCGATAAGACAGTGTCGGATGTCGCGGCCGCCGTCGCCGGAATCCCCGACGGGGCCACCGTCATGATCGGGGGCTTCGGTCGCGCCGGGCAGCCCGTGGAACTCATCGACGCCTTGATCGCCTGCGGTGCGCGCGGTCTGACGATCGTGAACAACAACGCCGGCAACGGCGACACCGGACTCGCGGCGCTCCTGAACGCCGGTCAGGTGCGCAAGATCATCTGCTCCTTCCCGCGGCAGAGCGACTCGTGGGTGTTCGACCGCCTGTATCGCGCCGGCGAGATCGAGCTGGAGATCGTGCCGCAGGGCAATCTCGCCGAGCGCATCCGGGCTGCGGGCGCCGGCATCGGCGCCTTCTTCTCGCCCACCGGAGTCGGCACGCTCCTCGCCGAAGGCAAGGAAGCGCGCACGATCGACGGCCGGGACTACGTGCTGGAGTATCCGATCAAGGCCGATTTCGCGCTCATCGGCGCGCTCCGCGCCGACCGGTGGGGCAACCTGGTCTACCGGGAGACCGCTCGCAACTTCGGCCCGATCATGGCCACCGCGGCGACCACCACCATCGTGCAGGTCGACGAGGTCGTGCCGCTCGGGGTTCTCGAGCCCGAGACCGTCGTCACCCCCGGCATCTTCGTCGACCGTGTCGTCGCGGTCGGCGCGCGACGCTGGCTCGCGGACGGCGCCTTCGTCGGTGGCGTCGACATCGAGGGGCGACCACTGGATGCCGCGACGGAAGGAGCAGACCGATGACCACCCGCATCAGTCGAGACGAACTCGCCGGCCGTATCGCCGCCGATATCCCCGAGGGCGCCTACGTCAACCTCGGCATCGGTGCGCCCACCCGCGTCGCCGACTTCCTGCCCGAGACCAAAGAGATCATCCTGCACACCGAGAACGGACTGCTCGGCATGGGCCCGGCGCCGGCGGCAGGGGCGATCGACCCCAACCTCATCAACGCCGGAAAGCAGCCGGTGACCGCCCTTCCGGGCGCCGCCTATTTCCATCACGCCGATTCGTTCGCGATGATGCGCGGCGGGCACCTCGACGTCTGCGTCCTGGGCGCTTTCCAGGTCTCCGAGCGTGGCGATCTCGCGAACTGGTCGACCGGAGCACCCGGTGCGATCCCCGCCGTCGGCGGGGCGATGGACCTCGCGATC
>JAHIOK010000306.1 GCA_018895315.1 Actinomycetota bacterium
ATTTCGATGTCAGGGCTCGCGGATGCCGTGCGCAATGCCGCCGCGGAGTTCGGCATCATCCCGCCGCTGTCTCGCACGATCGATCCGGATGCCCCCGCGGTTCCCGGAAGCGTCGCCCGCGCCCTCGTGCTCGCGGCGACCCAGGCCATCGCGAATGCGATCCAGCACGCCGACGGCGAGGAGCTGCGTCTCGAAGTGATCGGACGTCTGGAAGCTCCTCGGGTCGTGGTGCGGGTCATCGACGGCGGCTCCGGATTCGAGCCCGACGCGGTACCCGCCGATCGTCTCGGCATCAGCGCCTCGATCGTCGCACGCGTTTCGGCGGTCGGCGGGCGCTCGCGCATCGACTCCGACGGGCACGGCACCGTGGTGACCTTGGAATGGGACGGCGCACCATGATCAGCGTACGGCGCGTGATGATGACCCTGGGGCTGGCCTTCACCGGCTACCTCGCTGCGCGAGGGCTGTGGTGGAACGGCGCGGACGTCAACGAACCGGCGGTGATGGTCGGCGCCCTGGCGTTCTATCTGGTGACGACATGGCTGTGCATCTTCATCAAGCCGCGCCGCCCGCGGGATGCCGCCGAAGCACCTGCGAGCACGCGGCGCGCAACGGCGCGCATGCCACTGTGGGCGTCCGGCCTCGCGGTGCTCACCGCCGTCGTCGTCCCGACCACCATCACGCTGTCGGCGGGCCTCGATGTGCGCAGCGCTTCGTTCGTCACGTGGTACATCGGCGGAATCGGTGCCCTGATGGCCATCGTGATGGTGGGTCGTCGGCCATGGGCCGCCTGGCTGGGCACGGGTGCGCTCACGGTCGCCTCGATGATCCTTCTCGGACCGCTTCCCGCCCTCGCGCTCGGCTTGGTGGGCTCGCTCATGTGGGTGACTGCGGCACAACTGTTGATGGCATCGATCGACCGCGCCGCGCGCGACACCGCGCAGCTGACCGAACTGCAGCGCACGGCGTCGTCCTGGCAGGCGGCACAGTCCGGGCGACGTCGAGAGCGTCGCATCCAGGTGCAGAGGGCGCTGGCGATCGCGGGTCCGTTCCTCGCTCGCACGATCGAGACCGGCGGAATCATGACCGACGAGGAGCGGCGAGGTGCGCTCCTGGCCGAGGGCCAGCTCCGCGACGAGCTGCGCGGGGCACGCCTGCTCGATGACGGGGTGCGTGCCGCGCTGGACGGCGCGCGCCGACGTGGCACCACCGTCACGGTGTTCGACGAGGGCGGCCTCGACGGGCTTCCCGACGAAGACCTCGACGTCATCCGTGCCGAACTCGCTCAGACCATCGGTTCGGCGCGCTCGGCGCGTCTGTACATCCGGACCTCACCAGACCCGACCATCGCGGTGACCGTCGTGGGCCGTTCGGTCGTGGGTGCCGGGCTGTCCGAAGAAGACAGCGTCGACCTCTGGCGCGAGATCGCGCATCCCTCGTCCCCTCGCCCTGGCAGGGAACCGAAGCGCTGAGAGCGTGACACGGAGAAGGCGAGGGGCGGCGAATCCGCCGGCCCCTCGCCTGTGTGAACGATTACCCGAAAACCGTCCACAGTGGCCGGAACCTGGCTCGTCTACCCTGGACAGGCAGGCCGGCCGAACGCGAAAGCGTTCCAGCAAGCTAAGTCTCACAGCCTGGATAGTTGCACGTCTGTAGGTATTTTGGGGGACACCGGTATATCGAGCGGTGCTGCTCTCGTCGTGCGGGCGGCTATCCGCCGAAACGGCCCCAGCCGATGTCGCGGCGAAGAGGGGTGCGCAGTGAGCGTTGTGAGATCCGCCATGCGGTCTGGGCGGCGGAATCCTCGGCGATCGCCTCTGCTGTTTCGCGTGCGTACGACTCGCTGACGACCGCGACCAGCGCGGCGAGTTCCTCGGCGGTCGGCTGCCCGCGCAGTACGTCGACGTTCAGGCGGCCACCCGTCGGCTGATCGGACGCCGACGCTGCATCGTGCCTGTTCATAGCGGGATATTGCCGTGCTTCTTCGGGGGCAGGCTGGCACGTTTGCCGCGCAGTGCGCGCAGCGCCTTCGCTACCGACACGCGGGTGTGCGCCGGCTCGATGATGCTGTCGAGTTCGCCGCGCTCCGCGGCGAGGAACGGGGAGGCCACGTCGTAGGTGTACTGGTTGGCCAGACGGGTGCGCACCGCGGCGACGTCCTCGCCTGCTTCTTCGGCGCGCTTGATCTCGCCGCGGTAGAGGATGTTGACGGCGCCCTGACCGCCCATCACGGCGATCTCGGCAGTGGGCCAGGCGAGGTTGATGTCGGCACCGAGCTGCTTGGAGCCCATCACGATGTACGCGCCGCCGTATGCCTTGCGGAGGATGACGGTGACCAGCGGAACGGTGGCTTCGGCATATGCGTAGAGCAGCTTCGCGCCTCGGCGAATGACGCCTTCCCACTCCTGGTCGGTGCCGGGCAGATAGCCGGGCACATCGACCAGCGTCAGGATCGGGACCGAGAACGCGTCGCAGAAGCGTACGAACCGGCTGGCCTTCTCGCCGGCCTGGATGTTCAGGGTGCCGGCCATCTGCGACGGCTGGTTGGCGATGATGCCGACGGTTCGGCCTTCGATCCGGCCGAACCCGATGACGATGTTCGGCGCGAACAACGGCTGCACTTCGAGGAAGTCGCCCTGGTCGACGATGTGTGAGATGACCTGGTGGATGTCGTAGGGCTGGTTGGGAGAGTCGGGCACGATCGTATTGAGGAGACGATCGGCATCCGTCGTCTCCCATTCGAATCCGGTCTCGTAGACCGGCAGCTCCGCCATGTTGTTGTCGGGGAGGAAGCTCAGCATCGTGCGCGCGTAATCGATCGCGTCGTCTTCGTCTTCGGCGAGATAGTGCGCGACGCCCGAACGGGTGTTGTGCGTGTAGGCGCCGCCGAGCTCTTCCATGCCGACGTCTTCGCCGGTGACGGTCTTGATCACGTCGGGGCCGGTGACGAACATCTGGCTGGTCTTGTCGACCATGATCACGAAGTCCGTCAGCGCGGGGGAGTACACCGCGCCGCCTGCGGCCGGGCCCATGATGATCGAGATCTGCGGGATGACTCCGGACGCGCGCGTGTTCAGCCGGAAGATCTCGCCGTACTTGCCGAGAGCGACGACGCCTTCCTGGATGCGGGCGCCACCGGAGTCGAGTATTCCGACGCACGGGATGCCGCTGCGCAGTGCGAGCTCCATGATCTTGATGATCTTGTCGCCCGCGACCTCGCCGAGCGATCCCCCGAAGGTCGAGAAGTCCTGCGAGTACACCGCGACTGTGCGTCCGTGGATCGTGCCGGTTCCGGTGACGACAGAGTCGCCGTAGGGGCGTGACTTGTCCATTCCGAATGCCGTGGTGCGGTGGCGGACGTATTCGTCCATCTCGACGAACGATCCCGTGTCGACCAGCAGCTCGATCCGCTCGCGGGCTGTCATCTTGCCCTTGGCATGCTGCTTGTCGTGCGCAACCTTCTCAGCGTCGACCACCGCCTCCTGGTAGCGCGCGCGGAGGTCGGCGATCTTGCCGGCGGTCGTGAAGGGGTCGGGCTGATCGGTCACGCTTCCCACACTACCGAGCGCCGTCCCACCTCGGTTGGAGACACCACACAAGGGGTCGGGGCATCCGCTGTGGATTCTCGCTTCGGATAACGCGCGGGATGCGGACGACCGGCCGAGGCGAGGACTTTCGGCCGAGCTGAGGATGTTCCACGGGTATACATCCTCAGCTGACCCGATCATCCGCATCTCAACGGGCCCTGCCCGCGAGATGGAGTCCCTGTGCCAGCGCAGCACGGATCTCGGCTTCGACGCGTGGCCACTCGTTCACGATCTCGAAGTACTCGAAGCGAAGCACGGTGTAGCCGAGCAGGCGCAGAGCACGGTC
>JAHIOK010000017.1 GCA_018895315.1 Actinomycetota bacterium
AACCGGACGTGCTGGAACTGCTTGGTGACGACGTCATCCGGGGTCAATGCCATGGTGCTTCCTCTTTCGGGGCTGGCCGATGTCGGGGTGGTCTGCCTGATGAGGCGGACCGTTCCAGGAAAGCATAGTCGCCGAGCACTCAGCATGTCGCGCTGCCGCAGGCGCAACGCGCGAGAGCATCGGCGACGACGCACACCGTGACGTCATCAGCCTGCGATCGATCGCGTCACCGCGAGCAGCACGAAGCACACCATCATCGTGATCGCGAACGCGAAGTCGATGGCGATCGCGCCGATGCGCAACGGCGGAATGAAGCGCCGGAAGAACCGGATCGGCGGATCGGTGATCGTGTAGACCACCTCGGCCGCGACCAGACCCGCACCCTTCGGGCGCCACTCCCGGTTGAACATCGGAATGTAGTCGAGGATCAACCGGCCGAGCAGGATGATCACATACACCAACAGCAGCGCATTGAGGACCGTGGCGACGAAGCGGAGCAGGTCCACGGTCGGCTACGGCTGCGAGAACGGAGCGGAGTCCGGGTCGGCCTGCGCGACAGCGCCGTCGCCCGACACCGCGACATTCTCCGGCGAGAGCAGGAAGACCTTGCTTGTCACACGCTCGATGCGTCCATACAGGCCAAGGGAGAGTCCACTCGCGAAGTCGATCAGACGGCGGGCGTCGGCATCGCTCATCTGCGAGAGGTTGATGATCACCGGGATGCCGTCGCGGAAGTTCTCCGCGATCACCTGTGCGTCGCGGTACTGCTTCGGGTGCACGGTGAGGATCTCGCTGATCGCGCTCGGCGCGGGCTGACGCACGACGGTCGGGCGGTGGATCGGCGTCACGGTCGCCTCCTTCTCGACAGTCTGCGACTTGCGCGTGCTCGACTGGGGAGCGGGCTCGTCGTACACCTCTTCCTCGTCGGCGAGGCCCAGGTACACCATGGTCTTCTTGAGCGGGTTCGACATCGCATCCTCCGTTTTGCTGTCTCTTCCGAGGCTAACCGCGGACTGGCCGCGGCCCCGTGATTGCGGAACCTATCCGCAGGTGTGTCGCGCCGGCGGCGATCGCCTCGGCGAAGTCTGCGGTCATCCCCGCTGAAATCCAGGTGGCGTCGGGGTCGACGGTGCGCACCTCGGCAGCGTAGGCGGCGAGTCGTTCGAACGCCGACGCCGGCTCCTCATCGAGAGGAGCGACCGCCATGACGCCGCGTAGGCGCAGCGTGGAGCATCCGGCAATGTGCTCGGCAAGGGCCGGCGCATCTCTGGCCACCACCCCGCCTCGCCCCGGGTCGTCGGTCAGGTTGATCTGCACCAGGACGTCAAGGGCGTCATCACCGGGCTCAGCTGCGGCATCCAATGCGTCGGCGATGCGCGCACGATCGACGGAATGCACGGCGAACGCCGCACTCCGGATCGCCCGCGCCTTATTGGTCTGCGCCTGACCGATGAAATGCCAGCGCAGATCGGCGAGGGCCGCCAGCTCGTGCGCTTTGGCGCTGAGCTCCTGCTGACGGTTCTCGCCGGCGTCACGCACGCCGAGGGCGTAGAGCTCTTCGACAAGCGCCGTGGGATGGAACTTTGTGACCACGATCCTGGTCAGCGCCCCCGGGTCGCGCCCCGCGCGCCTCGCGGCATCGACGATTCGTTCGTCGACCTCCGCGAGGCGTGCGGTGAGCGTGTCCAACGGGATCGGCGCCGGACTACTTCAAGAAGTCCGGAATATCGAGGTCGTCGTCTCCGAACGCCGAGTCATAGCTCGACTCGGAGATTCCGGCGGCGACGGGGACGGCATCCTTCTTCTCGTCCTGCGAGAAGTCGCGCGCGACGTCTTCGGCCGGAGTCGACGGCACCAGGGGTGCTGTCACCGGACGCTGTGCCGTGACCGGGTCGAGTCGGAGGGTCGGCTCCCCGCTGTCGAATCCTGCAGCGATGACCGTGACCCGAACCTCGTCGCCGAGGGTGTCGTCGATGACCGTACCGAAGATGATGTTGGCCTCGGGGTGCGCGGCTTCTTTGACGAGCTGCGCCGCATCATTGATCTCGAAGATGCCGAGGTTGGAACCGCCCTGGATCGAAAGCAGCACGCCATGCGCACCCTCGATGCTTGCCTCGAGCAACGGGGATTCCACAGCGAGCTCGGCGGCCTTGATGGCACGATCGGCGCCGCGCGCGGAGCCGATGCCCATGAGCGCGGAGCCGGCGCCCTGCATCACCGACTTGACGTCGGCGAAGTCGAGGTTGATGAGGCCGGGGGTCGTGATCAGGTCGGTGATTCCCTGCACGCCGGCGAGCAGCACCTGGTCGGCCGTGGCGAACGCTTCGATCATCGAGATTCCGCGATCGCTGATCTCGAGAAGACGGTCGTTGGGTACGACGATGAGGGTGTCGACCTCTTCTTTGAGCTTCGAGACTCCGGCCTCGGCCTGGCTCTGGCGACGGCGGCCCTCGAACGAGAACGGCCTCGTCACCACACCGATGGTCAGCGCGCCGATCGACTTCGCGATCCGTGCGACCACGGGCGCCCCGCCCGTGCCGGTGCCGCCGCCTTCGCCCGCGGTGACGAAGACCATGTCGGCGCCCGCGAGCGCTTCTTCGATCTCTTCTGCGTGGTCTTCGGCGGCGCGACGGCCGACCTCGGGGTCAGCGCCGGCACCGAGCCCGCGCGTGAGCTCGCGGCCCACGTCGAGCTTGACGTCGGCGTCGCTCATCAGCAGCGCCTGTGCGTCGGTGTTGATGGCGATGAACTCGACGCCGCGTAGCCCGAGTTCGATCATTCGGTTCACGGCATTCACGCCGCCACCGCCCACACCCACGACCTTGATCACCGCGAGGTAGTTCTGGTTCTGGCTCATGCCGGCCTCCGTCTCGTCCCGAACCGCATCTTTAAACCCTCAACCTCATGTAGAGGTTTAAAGAATTGCTCGGTATGCAATTCCTGATCTGAAGGTATGCGCGGGATCACGCGCGACCCGGTTGTGCGCGGGCGTGTCGCGACATCCCGCTCGAAACCCGCTTTTCGAGCCTCAGCGGACCACGACGGCGGAGGGCGAGGAGACGTCGTATTCGCTCACGGATGCCGGCGGCCGAGCTTTCATCGCCGCCGCGAGGGCGACGGCCTTTTCCGCCGAATCGTCGGCACTGCCCCAGACGACAGTCGTCCTTGTGCCCCCGAGAGTCAGAGTGACGTCATCGGGGGTCGTCGCCGTCGCGGCGGTGACCTGAGGGCGGACGGATTCGGGCAGTGAGCGAATGACCTGGCCCAGCGCAGCGAAGGCATCGGACTGGGCACCCGCTGCGACAGTGATGACCGGCTGCCCGGCGGGAATGGCGGCCGTCGTGGACAGCGCGACTCCCGCGGCATCGACGAGCGTGTACCCGGCGGCGGAGGAGATGACCCCGACGGGAGTGCGCTCGACAATGCGCACCACCAATTCATGCGGAGGACGCGCCTCGAGCGTGTACGACTCGACGAGGGGGAAAGCGACGAGCGCCGCTTTGACCGCGCTCTCATCGACCAGCGGGAGCGGTGTGCCGAGCTGGCCGTCGAGCGCCGCCGCAACGGCGGTCGGATCGAGCTGCGACGTGCCGACCACGGTGATGCGCTCGACGCCGAACAGGGGACTGTAGGCCGCACCGAGTGTCGCCAGGACGAGCAGTACGAGGGATGCCGCGACTCCGACCGCGATCAGACGTCGGCGCCGCTGGCGCGCGGTGAAGCGGCGCACCTCGGCGCGCAGCGCGCGTCGGCGCGCGCGAGCGGCACGCCAGACGTCGCGGAGGCTCGTCGGAACCTCACCGACCGTCTCGTCGCTCTCCGCGCCCGCGGTGTCGCGGGGCTCACGTGGTAATGGGAGCGGACGGGACGCGAAATCGAAGCCGCCCAGAGCCTGATCCGCGGGGCGATCTCCGACGACGGAGGTGACACCTGCCGCATCGGCTCCTCCGGCATTCCCCCGGCGCACGTACTCCGGGGGCGAAGCGGCGACAGCCTCGTCGCTCTCGGACTCCGCCTCGGCCTTCGGCGTCGGGACGGTGCGGGCTGACCGACCCGGAGATGGCGGCGGCACCGACTGTCTCGGTGTCGAGGGCAGCGGCGAAGGCCGACGCATCCGACTACTCCCCCGGCGCCACGTCGGCGGTGGACGGGGTGTGGGCCAGCGCGTCGAGCAGCTGCGGAACGATCAGGTTGACGTTGCCGCATCCGAGGGTGATGACGAAGTCGCCGTCGCGGGCGACGAGCGCGGTGTAGTCAGCCGCGTCCTGCCAGTCGGAGATGAAGTGCACGTGTTCGGGATCGGCGAAGGCTTCGCTCACGAGCGCGCCGGTGACTCCGGGAAGGGGGTCTTCGCGCGCACCGTAGACGTCGAGCACGACGGTGTGATCCGCGTGACTCTCGAGCACGTCGGCGAACTCCTGGAACATGTCGCGCGTGCGTGAGAAGGTGTGCGGTTGATGCACGGCGATGATGCGCCCCGTGCCGACCACGGTGCGAGCGGCCGCGAGCGCCGCGGCGACCTCGGTGGGGTGGTGCGCGTAGTCGTCGTAGACACTCACTCCCCGCTGCACACCATGGAGCTCGAAGCGACGGAGAGTGCCGGTGAAGCCCTCGACCGCGCGAACCGACGCTTCCAGGTCGTGGCCGAGGGCGACGAGCACCGCGACCACTCCCGTGGCGTTGATCGCGTTGTGCGCACCGGGGATGGCGAGCTGAGTCGAGACGGACTCGGCGCCGCGGACGATCGTGAAGGCAACAGGGCCGTCTGTGTTGATGTCGGAGACGCGCAGGTCTGCGGCATCCGACTCTCCGAACGTGATGATGTGCGGATGCGTCAGGCGAGCGGCGACCCGAAGGGCGCCCGGGTCGTCTGCGGAGATGACGACGGCCTCGCGCGCCCCGTCCGCGAAACGGGCGAACGCCGCGTCGAAGGCATCGCGGGTGCCGTAGTGGTCGAGGTGATCGGGATCGACGTTCGTGATGAGCGCGATCGACGTGTCGTAGAGCTCGAATGTGCCGTCCGACTCGTCGGCCTCGATCACGAAGAGCTCGTCCGAACCAGTGCCGCTCGAAACCCCCAGCTGAGCGATGACGCCGCCGTTGACGAACGTCGGGTCCTCGCCGAGCGCCTGCAGCGCCGTCACGATCATTCCGGTCGACGTGGTCTTGCCGTGGGCGCCGGCGACCGAGACCAGCCGCCGCCTGCCGATCAGCCAGTGCAAAGCCTGCGACCGATGGATCACCGGCATCCCGCGCTCCTTCGCGAGCAGGAACTCGGGATTCTCCGGCCAGATCGCGCCGGTGTGGATCACGGTGTCGGCGTCGCCCAGATTCGCAGCGTCATGACCGACGTGAACCCGGGCGCCGAGAGCTTCGAGCTGACGGAGCCCCGGGCTGTCGGCGCGGTCGGACCCGGAGACACGGATGCCACGAGCCAGGAACATGCGGGCGAGCCCGGACATGCCCGAACCTCCGATGCCGATGAAGTGCGCGGCAGCGATGTGCTCGGGGATGGGGAGGCTCAAGTCGGGGCGGATCATGACCCGTCAATCCTAAGTTGGCCTCGCCGGGAGTGCGCCCCGGCGCGCCCGCGGGACCGGGGCTGTCGCCATCCGGGCCCGTACCGAGGGCGGCTGCGGCTGCGGCTGCGGCTGCGGCTGCGGAGGAGATTGCAGATCCGGAGGAGCTCGCTCGGCGTGTCGATCCTCCCGATGTGCAATCTCCTCCCGTGCGACATCGGGAAGGCTTTGGCGTTCGGCGGGTTGTATTGCTACATTTGCTGACACAAATGGACGGCCATGACACCGGGAGAGTCTGCCCATGAGCGAAGCACAATGATCGTCGTCGACCCCACTTCCCCGATACCCCCGTTCGAGCAACTGCGAAACCAGCTGATCGACGCGGTCTCCACGGGCGAACTGGCACCAGGGGCAAAGCTTCCCACCGTGCGGCGCCTGGCCGACGATCTCGGCCTCGCGCCGGGAACCGTTGCACGCGCGTACCGTGAGCTGGAGGCATCCGGGTTCATCGAGACACGCGGCCGCAACGGCACGTTCGTCGCCCCGCAAGGCGACCCCGCCGTGCAGCAGGCTCAGCGTGCAGCCACCGTTTTCGCCGACCAGATCAGGATGCTGCGCCTCGACCCCGATCACGCACTCGCGCTGGTCGCCGCGGCGCTCCGCGCGAATGACTCATCGGCGAGGAGCTGAATCGCCCCCGAAAAGTCAGCCCGCCGCTCCTCGAGGAGCCGCGCCGACAGCCCGGCGGCAACCTCAGCGCCGGAACGCCTCGTCGATCATCGCGAGCATGTTGTCGGTGCCGGTGCGCGTGCCGACGGATGCCGCGGCGGCGCGCATCGCGGCGAGCCGCGATTCATCCGCCAACAGGGGAATCACACCAGAGCGCACGCGATCGCCCGTGAATTC
>JAHIOK010000307.1 GCA_018895315.1 Actinomycetota bacterium
CTCAACTCAATTCGTGCAACCATTTGGTTGTACGTTAGCGCAGGGTCGCCCCCCGCACAACCCCGCGCCCCCTTCCCCGTCCCTCACCCCCGAGAGCACGGGTTGGCATCCACCGCACGACCTAGCGACGCGGCAAACCCGCGCACTCGGCGACAACCCGTACACTCGGCAGCCCGCGAGGACTCCTGTGCCCCGCCCCTACTCCGCACCCCGCCCTGGGCCCGAGTGCACCACCTCGCGCCGAACGCACGACGTAGCGACGCGGCGAAGCCGCGCACTCGGCGGTAAGCCGTGCACTCGGCGCCCCGCGCCACGAGCACCGCACGGCGGCACGGCGACCTGGCACAACTAGACTGGGAGAGCCGTTCGGCATCCCCGCGATCTTGGAGCTCAGCCGCGTGACTACCCTCTCTGCATCCGCCGCCCCGCGCCCCGCCGCCGACACCGTCGCGAACGCCGAGGCAACGCCCGAGCGTGAGCAACCGTACGCGGCCCTCGGGCTGAAGCCCGACGAGTACGCGCAGATCCGCGACCTCCTCGGTCGGCGCCCCACCAGCGGAGAGCTGGCGATGTACTCCGTCATGTGGAGCGAGCACTGCTCCTACAAGTCGAGCAAGATCTACCTCCGTCGCTTCGGTGAGAAGATGACCGACGAGATGCGGGAGCGCCTCATGGTCGGTATCGGCCAGAACGCGGGCGTCGTCGACATCGGCGAGGGCTGGGCGGTCACCTTCAAGGTCGAGTCGCACAACCACCCCAGCTACATCGAGCCCTTCCAGGGAGCAGCTACCGGCGTCGGCGGCATCGTCCGCGACATCATCTCGATGGGCGCACGCCCGGTCGCGATCATGGACCAGCTGCGCTTCGGAGCCATCGACCACCCCGACACCGCTCGTGTCGTGCACGGCGTCGTCAGCGGCATCTCGTTCTACGGCAACTGCCTGGGCCTGCCGAACATCGGCGGTGAGACGGTGTTCGATGCCGTCTACCAGGGCAATCCGCTGGTCAACGCCCTCGCGGTGGGCGTGATGCGTCACGAAGACATCAAGCTCGCGAACGCCTCGGGCGCGGGCAACCAGGTCGTGCTGTTCGGCGCGCGCACCGGCGGCGACGGCATCGGCGGGGCATCCATCCTCGCCTCCGACACCTTCGCCGACGGCGGACCCACCAAGCGCCCTGCGGTGCAGGTCGGCGACCCGTTCGCCGAGAAGGTGCTCATCGAATGCTGCCTCGAGCTGTACCAGGGCGACCTGGTCGAGGCCATCCAAGACCTCGGCGCCGCCGGCATCTCGTGCGCCACGAGCGAGCTCGCCGCCAACGGCGGGTCGGGCATGCGGGTCGACCTCGAGAACGTCCTGCTGCGCGATCCCACGCTCACCCCCGAAGAGATCCTGATGAGCGAGTCTCAGGAGCGCATGATGGCGATCGTCGCGCCCGAAAAGCTCGAGGCCTTCCTCGAGGTGGTCGGCAAGTGGGATGTCGAGACCAGCGTGCTGGGCGAGGTCACCGGTGACGGACGCCTGCAGATCTTCTGGCACGGCGAGGAGATCGTCAACGTCGATCCGTCCACCGTGGCCGTCGACGGCCCGGTCTACGAGCGTCCCGTGGCTTACCCGACGTGGATCGACGCGCTGCGCGATGACTCCGCAGCCGCTCTGCCCCGCCCCGACGACGCCGAGACCTTGCGCGAGCAGTTCACCCAGCTGATCTCGAGCCCCAACCTCGCCGACACCTCGTGGATCACGAACCAGTACGACTACTACGTGCTCGGCAACACGGCGCTGTCGTTCCCCGATGACGCCGGCATGATCCGCGTCGACGAGAATTCCGGCCTCGGCTTCGCGATCGCCACCGACTGCAACGGACGCTTCTGCCAGCTCGACCCCTACCAGGGCGCCAAACTGGCCCTCGCCGAGGCGTACCGCAACGTCGCCGTCACGGGTGCGACCCCCGCCGCCGTCACCGACTGCCTCAACTTCGGCAGCCCCGAGAACCCCGAGGTGATGTGGCAGTTCGGACAAGCCGTCGATGGCTTGGCAGATGGATGCCTCGAACTCGGCATCCCGGTGACCGGCGGCAACGTGAGCTTCTACAATCAGACCGGCGATTCACCCATCCACCCGACCCCGGTGGTCGGTGTCATGGGCATCATCGACGACGTCGGCCACCGCATCCCGAGCGGATGGCAGGACGAGGGCGAGAACCTCTACCTGCTGGGCGTCACCGCCACCGAGCTCAGCGGATCGGCGTGGGCCGCCACTGTGCACGGCCACCTCGGGGGGCGCCCGCCGGCCGTCGACCTCGCGAACGAGAAGAAGCTCGCCGAACTCCTGCGCGCGGCATCCCAGCAATCGCTCATCTCGAGCGCGCACGACCTCTCGGAGGGCGGCCTCGCGCAGACCCTCGCCGAAGGTGTCATGCGCTTCGGTGTCGGTGCCCGCGTCTGGCTGCGCGAGATCATCGAACGCGACGGAGTGGATGCCGCATCCGCGCTGTTCTCCGAATCCACCGGTCGTGTGCTGGTGAGCGTGCCGCGCGAGGACGACGTGAAATTCCGCGGACTCTGCGATGGCCGGGGCTACCCCGTGCTGCGCATCGGTGTGACCGATGCGCCCGGAGAAGGCGACGAGCCCGCGCTCGAGGTGCAGGGCCTGTTCACGCTGACCCTCACGGAGATGCGCGCCCGCTCCACTGGCACACTGCCCGCCGCCTTCGGCCCCACAGTGACCGAACTGGCCTCGGCCTAGACTGAGACCATGGCAGACGACGGAGAGTACAGCGTCTACAACGAGACGCGGCAGCGGCGCATCAAGGTGGTCGCGTGGGTCGTGATCGTCTCACTGATCCTGGTCGGCGGGGGCGCGACCGTGATCGCGCTGCTCTTCGGCTGAACTCGACCCGTTCTCGGGCGGGCGTCATGCCCCGCGGTTAGCATGACAGTGTGGATCCGCTCTGGGTGATGCTCGCTGAGGTGTGGTGGGTCGCGCCCGCAGCTGCCGGCGCGGGCACCGTCGGATGGCTCGGCCTGCGTGGACAGCGCACCGCCTCGGCGCGGCGCCTCGAGATCGACGCGACCCGCTACGAGGTGCGCTCCGCCCGGCACGAGGTGACACGCACCCGCGCCGAGATCGCCGTGGCGCAGGCCGAGGTCGTGCGCGTCCGCGCCGATCGCTCGGCGTTCCGTGCGACCGACGGCGAGGTCGCCGCGGCGCGGCGGGCACTGCAGCAGGCTCGCAGCGACGCGCGGGCGGCAGCCACGACCGTGCGGGCTCATCGTGCGCGACTGCGGGCAGCGCGGGCGACGAAACCTCGCATCGGATCGAGTGCGGCGGAGTTCCCCCTCGCGAAACTCGTCGCCTCCCACAACGCCGTGCTCGTGCGATGGATGGACTACGAGACCGATCCGGCGAAGGCGATCGCCTATCCGCAGATGAGCGACGGGAAGTCTCCGGTCATGGCAGCATTCCTCCGCGACCAGCAGCACGCCCAGTGGCTGCGGCCCGCGTCGCTCGACGTCCGGATGTCGGCCGCCGAGTTCGCGGCCTACCGCGATGCGGTACGCCGCGTGCAGCGATCGTTCGACGCGGCCGAACATGCTCTCGTACATCGCGGCGGCTCGCGGCAAGCGCCGGTCGATTCGGGCACGTGGGCGGATGCCGCGCAAGACCTCCTCGCCAACGCACAACGCGCCGTGGCGTGGTCGACCGAAGCGATGGCCCGGATGACCGACAGGCGCCGCCCGCCGAAGCCTCCCACGGACTGACTCTCGTCCGCACACCGCGGCGTACCATGACAGAGTGCAACCCATGTGGGAGTTCCTCGGGCAATACTGGTGGATGGCCTTCCCCCTCCTGGGAGTGGCCGGCGCCTTCGGGCGACGGTGGGAGCTCAGTGCGCGGAGCCGACACCAGCGCCGGCTCGAGATGATCCACGCCAAGGCCGAGTTGAAGGCGGCGGCAGCCGGTGGCGGCCGCACACCCGACTCGCTCGCCGAGCGGGTGACCGGGGCCGTCGCATCCGGAATGGGGGCTGCCACCGCAGACAGTCGCCAGCTCGAGCGACTCTTCGCCGCACACGACGCCGTCACCGCGCGCTGGCTCGAATACGAGTTGGATGTCGCGAAGACCATCGCCTTCCCCGCCATGAGCGACGGCCGCCAGCCCCTCACCGCGGCGTTCCTCCGAGCGAAGCGTGTGGCCGACGGGCTGCGTCCCGCCTCAGCCAAAGCGCGCATCACGCGTGAGCAGCTCACCGAATACCGCAATGCCGTCACCGACTACGAAGTGGCGTTCGACGTCGCCGAGCGCGACGCCCGGCGGCTGAAGGACTCGTCGTTCACCGCCGTGGAGCGCAAACGCCTCGACACCGCGAAGCAGCTGCTCAGCGTCGCGATCGACCAGGCCGCCACCCCGGCCGAGCGCCAACTCGCCTACCGCCGCGTCCGCGAAGAGCTCGACGGCCTGCTCTCCCTCTCGGACGGCGCCATCGATGTGCTCGAACTCAAGGTCGCCCTTGAGATCACGGACGGCGAGCATCCGCCGACTCCCGAGGCCGCGGCATCCGGCTCCGCTGGCATTCCCGCCGCAGGGCCATCGGTGACGCCCCCGGCGGCCGCACCGGCAGCTGAGTCCTGGCCTGTTCCGACGCGAAATTCCTCCACCGCCCCGGGTCGCGTCGTCCACCCGAAGCCGCGCCCGTAACGCCACACGCACCACCGACGACAACCGGGTGTGCACGAGCACCGGTTCACCCAGGACGCCGACCCGCCAGCCGATGCCCACGTGCGACGCGGTCGACTCAGCGCGCGTCCGCTGCCGCGGTGTGGTGCTGGATGACCTCGGCGACGACGAAATTGAACCACTTCTCGGCGAAGGCAGGGTCGAGGTCTGCCTCCTCGGCGAGGCGACGAAGGCGGGCCGTCTGCTGCTCTTCGCGCGTCGGGTCGGAGGCGGGCATCCCATGCTCCGCCTTCAGGACACCCACCTGCTTCGTGCATTTGAAGCGTTCGGCCAGCAAGAAGATCAAGGCGGCATCGACGTTGTCGATGCTGCTGCGCAGGCGCTGCAGCGTGCGGCTGGGGTCTTCGGCGTCGGTCATGGTGTCCTCCTCATGGCGTACCCGACGATACCGCCCGACGACCGCGAGCGCCGAAGCGCCACGATCGGCGAGATGCGAGCCCTAGAGTGAGTCCATGACCGACGGCGTGTCCTCCCCATCGACTCCGACCGCTCCCGAACCGAGTGCGGACTCCGCCGTGGTCGTCGCATCGCCGGCCGTCGCTTCCGTTCGCGGCGGCCGCCACTTCTGGACGCACCTGGACAGCCCGTTCGTCGCCGGATTCCTGCTGACCCTCGGTGGCCTCGCTGCTCTCCTCCTGGGGCTCGCGATCAGCAACATCTCCACGGTCATCATCTATATCGCCTTCGCGATGTTCGCGGCCCTCGGCCTCGATCCGATCATCAAGTGGTTCGCACGGCACAACGTCAAGCGACCGTGGGCCATCACGATCGTGTTCTTCTCGTTCGCCGTCGTGCTGGTGGGTCTTCTCTGGCTCGTCATCCCGACGCTCGTCGACCAGATCACCTCGTTCTTCACGAGCATCCCCGACACCATCCGGAGCTTTCAACGGACCGACTTCTTCCACTGGCTCGAAGGCATTTTCGGCGCGGGACTCGGCACCCTCGTCAACGACATCCAGACGTTCGTCACGAACCCCACGAACATCGCCGCGATCTCCGGCGGTCTGCTCAAAGTCGGCGCGGGGATTGCGACCGCAATCTCCGGCGGCCTCATCGTCATCGTGCTGACCCTGTACTTCGTCGCATCCCTCCCGGCGATCAAAGAATCGCTGACCCGATTCGCCCCGGCGCGCAACCGCGTGAAGGTGCGCGACATGACCGAGCAGATCACCGACTCCGTGGGCAGCTACCTGATGGGAATGGTGATTCTGGCGTTCTTCAACTCGATCATCGCCTTCCTGCTGCACCTTTTCCTCGGCTTGCCGTTCCCCTTGCTGATGGGCGTGATCGCGTTCTGCATCACGATCATCCCGCTCGTGGGTCCCGTGCTCTACTGGATCACCGGCACGGTGCTGGCCGTGTTCACGAGTCCGATCGCGGCGCTCACCTTCGGCATCATCTACCTCATCTACATCCAGATCGAGGCATATGTGCTCACGCCGCGCGTGATGTCGAAGGCCATCTCGATCCCCGGTTCACTTGTGGTCATCGGCGCACTGATCGGAGGCACTCTGCTCGGCCTACTCGGCGCACTCGTCGCTGTGCCCGTCACCGCGTCGATCTTGCTGATCCTCAAACAGGTCTTCATTCCGCGTCAGGACGCGAAGCTCTAGCCGGACCACCCCGCCGCAAACTCGGAGATCTGCGCGAACTTCGGCGAATCCTGGCCGGATAGTCCGAATTGCGGCGAATTCTCCGAACTTCGCCGGCCCGCTGACCTCACGGACCGACGGCCTCAGGCTACCGGCAGCAGGCAGGTCGGCGACGGCACCGTGACGCGGCGCCGTGCGCGCTCGGGCACACCCGTGCGCAGATCGAGCGTGAGCGCGGCGACTTCGTCGGAGAGCTGACCGGCGACCAGCAGCGTGTCGCGGATAACGACGTGGTTGCGCGGCCAGTCGACCCCCGACTCCACGAGAGCGACCATGCCGAGCGATTCGCCCGCACCCCGCACCGCCACCGTGGCGATCGTGTTGGTGCCGCGGATGCCGGCGTAGAGGAACTGCCGGTCGCGTGAGGGGTACAGCTCGGCCGCGGTGTCGCCGTCGAGCGAGCCGATCAGCGGGACTCCGCTGATCAGACGCCACGCACCCGAGGCATCCGGCGCGAGCACGAACACTTCGCGCGAGAGCTCGCACAGCACGTAGAGGTGTCCACTCGGGTGCCATGACATGTGCCGAGGACCGCTGCCGAGCGGAAGCACGACGTGTCCGACAGCGCGGAGGCCCTGCACCCCGACGCGCCAGAATCGCACGAGGTCAAGACCCATGTCGGTCGAGACGATGAGCCCGCCGGGCAGGAAGACGCACTGGTGGGCCCGCGAGACGCGGGCATCGGATGCCTCATTCTCCGGTGCGGCAGCGGCTGC
>JAHIOK010000308.1 GCA_018895315.1 Actinomycetota bacterium
ACGCAGGACCTCCTGAGCTTCTTCGACGAGGCACAGCTGGCCCCCGACGAGTATGCCAAGCGTCGCGACCGCTACCGTGAGCAGCTGCAGGCAGCGCTCGGCGCCAGTGAGCCGCTCGTGAAGCTCAACCCGTCGCTGCTGCGGATGGTGCACGACAAGGCGATCAACGAAGACACCAGCCTGGTCTTCAGCTCGATCCCGTTCCGCGAGGGCACCGAGCTGCACGCCGTGACGAAAGGCGTGCTCGGCCAGCTCGGATTCTGGGACGACGCCACGAGCGATGCGTGGTTCCAGGACGCGAAGGTCGACGGCATCGAGGTCTTCGCGATGTCGGGCTTCCCGTACCAGCCGATCGTGATGGATTCCGTCATGGAACCCATCGCGCGCGGGTGGCTCGCGCAGTCGAACACGCAGGACAGCCGCGAGGCGTTCTGGAAGTTCAAGCGGGCGCGCCTCCTCGGCGAGGCGATCCCGGCCGATCCCAAGGTGATCCGCTCGATGGTGCGCGGGTGGTACGTAGCGAAAGCGCTCGGTCGTTTGCACGTCGACTCCGATCAGGGCGAGCGCGGGCCGAAGCTGTCGGTGTGGGATGCCTCCAGCCGGCGACTCGCGACGTTCCCGCATCCGCTGCTGAGCGCCCGCAATGCCCGCCCGCACGATTTCCCCGGTGTCGTCATGCAGTCGCTGACGATCGCCCTCGCGCTCTGCAGCGCCGAGGGATCGCTCGAGCCGCTGGCCGCCTACCGAGCGCTCTCCGCGCTGGGCGGCGACCCGGGCGTGCTCTCCTCGGCGCTGGTGGAGTGGGTGCAGAACGGCGCGCTCGTGGCGGGGGCGCCTGCGCCCGACGCTTCCCGCGCGGGCACCACGACCGGTCCGCTCGCGCAGCGTCAGGAGGCCCTCCGCGACTACTTCGTCCGTGAGGCCGCCGCGTTCCGCGAGAGCGTCGTCGATCACGACCTGAGCGTGTCGGTGTACGACTACCCGGTCAGCTGGGAGATCCGCGAAGAGCTCCTTTCAGCCCTCGGCGACCTCACTTCCTCGGTGATGGCCACTCGAGCTGCCGACTCGGGGGTCTGACGTGTCGGACTCCTTCTGGCCCGACGCCAAAGCGAGCATCGTCCTGCTGCCGAGCGGCGAGCAGGGCGAGGCGATCCTCGTGCTCGCCGGCGAATGGACCCGGATCGGCTTGATCGGTCCGGCGCTGTGGGTGGTGCCGGAGGCCGTCGACGCCGGTGCACAGGGGCCGCCGTTCATCCAGGCCATGGTCCTGGGCGTGGGGCGCGACCAGGAGACCACGCAGGTACGGGTCGACCTGTTCGAGGCTCTCGCTCGCGAGCCCCTCGAAGTCGTGCGGCTCGTGAAGCTCCGCTCGGCCGTACCGTCGCGCTCGCTCGACGCAATTCAGGATGCGGTCGCCGACCGCGTGCGCGAGTACGTCCGCAAGTCGATGCCGATGACGAATCCCGCCGCGAACGTGCTCGATCAGGCCTCCGAGCTCACGCATGCCACCCTCATCTGCGCGCCCACCGAGTTCCAGCTGCGCGAGCGCGTGGACTGGTCCAGTGGCGAGTACGGTGCCGTCGTGATCGCCTCGCCGGAGGATCGTTCGAGCCCGTGGTCAGGCGACGCATTCGTGCGCGAGAACGAGCGGTTCGTCGGGTTTACCCTGCTGCACCTGGCGAGTGTCGCCGGTCTCTGGAACGGGGTCGGCGTGAGCAGCTTCGAGCTGTTCCGCAAAGAAGAATCCGGCCACGAGAGCGTCTGGATCTCCCGGGTCTTCCTCAACGCGGTGCTCACCGAGTCGCTCGGACGCCGCACGGCTGCGCGGGTGCTGGCCGAGATCGCCCGGCCCGACTCCCTCCTGGTCGATGCCAGCGTCAGCTCACCGCCGACGGGTACGGCGTTCATCGACGACGCGCTCGTCAGCTCGTACGTGGAGGAGATGGTCTCGGCCGCGATGCGGCTCGACGACGGGGCACTGTGCTTCCGTCCCGCGCCCGACGCCGTCGACCCCGACCGCCGTCGGATCGGAATATGGCGTCAGATCGGGCGATTCTTCACGTTCTCGGGCGAGAAACTGGTGCGCATGCCGTACTGGATGTGGCGGTGGCTCACCTCCAAGACCTCGCGCCGGCTGACCCGACTGCTGCACACCGACGAGGGGGCAGTCGTCGTCGGCCCCGAACTCGCCGAGGTGCTCGATGCCCGCGACCGGCTGCTGGTCGCGGAGGCGCATGGGATCAAAGATGCCGAGGTCGTCGCTCGTGCGCAGGTGCACGCGCCGGCAAGCATCGCGCATCTCCGCACGACACCGAAACTGTGGGCGCGCCTGCGGGAACTCGTGTTCGGCTCGCTCGACGGTAGCGCCGATCTCAGCGACCTCGGGTTCGCACCCGTCGAA
>JAHIOK010000309.1 GCA_018895315.1 Actinomycetota bacterium
ACTCGTGGGAGCGGCCGCGTTCATCCGGTGGGTGCCGCGGTTCGTCCCGCGAAACAGCCCGTGATGAGTCTCGTTCGGAGTCTGTCGTGACGGTCATGCAGTTCTGTCGCAGCCGCAACGACGGCCGCCGCTGCACCCGCGAACTCGACCATCGGGGGCTACACAAACACCGCACGATCATGTGGACGGATGCCGGGGCCGACGCACCGCGGTGCCCGGGCTCCGGTGTTCCCGGTGAGCCGGCCGTCACGCTGGACGACGGATTCCCGGGCGGGCGGGCGTTGTGTCCGCGTTGTCTGAGTTTCGTCGATCTCGATGCCGACGGGATGTTGGTGGAGCACGAGACCTCGACCGTCGACCCGGGTGACCCTGACGGACAGCGGCACCGGGAGTGGTTCAACAACCACGGCTGGTGACGCCTCAGCGCAGCGCCGTGCGGCTGGTCGCGGTGGACTGCAGGCCGACGCCGTCGGGCACGAACACGGTGATCACGGGCGGATGCCAGACGCTCGCCACCGTCACTCGGGCTGAGGCGCCATCGGGTGTATCGGCCGCAACGAGTGTCGCGCCGGCCCCGACGTCACCGACCAGCGCGCTTGCCTGCGCCGAGACCGCTGCAGAGGTCAGCTCCGCACGCGGATCGCCATCGACCAGCGAGATCGTGAAGCCGTCGGCACCGGCCAGTGCTGCGGCATCCGCCAGCGAGTCGAGGCGCTTCTGCGCGATGTACAGACTCGTGGCATCGACGCAGATCAACACCGCGACCAAGACCAGCACGGCGTAGCCCAAAGTCAGCAGCAACACGCTGCCCTCGTCATCCACGCGGTCGTGGATACGCGCTCGGAACCGCTGCACAGGGGGACGCCGCATCATCCGGCCCCCCAGAATCGCGATACCTTCTGCGCCGCGGACGCTTCGATCGGGATGCGTGCGAGCCGGTCGAGCCCAAATACCGGCGGCGCCAGCGGGAGCGCGACCGTCGTCGACACGGTCACCACGACCGTGGCGCCCGCATCGGGGCAGACGGCGCCCGTGGGATGGCAGGTCATCGACACCTGTACTGAGTCGGGATCGATGCCGTACTCGTCGACGATCGATCGGAGCACCGCGTCCGCGCGTTCACGAGCGGTCGCGGCATCCGGCGCCGTCGAGATCGCACGGGCGATGTGGCGGGCACCCGATTCCGCGCCGAGGGTCTGCCCTTGGACCGCGCCCAGGGCGACCACGAGGTAGATGATCGGCACGAGCAGAAGGAGCCCGACGACGATGAACTCGAGTGCCGCAGACCCACGGTCGTTCGGATCGGCATCCGAGTCGTCCTCGCGCCGACTGCGATCACCGCTGCGCGCGTCGAGTACCCGGCGCTCGGCGTCAGTCCAGCGATTCAACCGGCGCATCCGCGGTCACCTCCAGCGCTCGGGGCGCCCCGAGCAATCCCACCAGTGGCAGAGTCGTGACCACCGTCACTTCGACCACACGCTGACCCGCGACGTTGCGCTCTCGCACCGAGACTTCCGATGCATACCCGACACCTATTGCGCGCGACACGATCCGTCTCGTGCGGTCTGCTCCCTCATCGATCCCCGTGTCCGCGAGTGCCGCGTAGTAGGCGCCCTCGACGGCCGCGTCATGCACGACATTGCGGACGTAGATGGAGAGCCCGAGCTGAAGCACGCCGAGAGTGAGGATCGTCAGGAGCACCCCGACGAGCACGAACTCGACGGGGCTCGACCCCCGCTCGTCCGCGCACCATTCCCGCAGCCGACGCACCGGTCAGCGCCGGTCAGAGGCCGGAGACACGCGAGATCGCCTGCTCGAAAAGCTGGGAGAGCGCAGGCCCGGCCAGCGCCCAGATCAGCACGACGAGTCCCGCGGTCATCAATGTGATCAGCACCCACCCGGGAACGTCGCCCCGCTCGTCGTCGCGCATGTCGCCCCATGCGCTGCGCACGCGCTGGGTCGCGCGAGAGACCGTTCTGTCGAGCACCGAGTTGCGGAACATCGCAACCTCCTTCCGACCGCGCACGGTCATTCGATTCCAAGTCGAAGCATGAAGATGCCGGGGAACACTGCGAACAGCACGCTGAGCGGCAAGATCAGGAAGACAAGTGGAACGAGCATGTAGATCTCCTTGCGACCCGCACGCTCGATGAGCCCCCGCTTCGCGTCTTCGCGAGCATCGGATGCCTGCGCCTCCAGCACCTGCGCGAGCGGCGCACCGCGGTCGAGGGCGGCGACGAGGTGGTCGATGCTTCGGGTGACGGCGGGGATCTGCAGCCGCCGCGAAAGCCGGGTGAGGGCGTCGCCGAGGGTCGAGCCGGTGCCGACGGCGAGCACCACGGCCCGCAGCTCCGCGGTGAACTCCCCAGCCCCGGCATCCCCCACGCGTCGCAGAGAATCGAGGATGCCCTCTCCCGCGGCGAGGCAGAGCGCGAGGAACTCCAGCACGGTCGGAAGTTCTTCCTCGATGCGGGCAACTCGCGCCTTCGAAGACTGCGTGAGGGAGACGTCGCAGAGGATCGCGCCCCCGACGCAGAACAGCGGCGCTAGGAGTGCCGCAGCCGGGTTCGCCCGCCCCGAGACCGCGAGTGCCACCACGAGCACACCGCCGCCCACGAGGCCGGTGAGGGCCCAGGCGAGCTGACGACCTCTGAAGACGGCAACATCCGTGTTCCAGCCGGCTTGATCGATGCGCCGGGCGATCGTCTCCGACCCGCCGAATGCTGCGCCGGCACGAGCCTGGAGGGCACGCCACACAGCCCGGCGGTCACTGCGAGACAGGGCGACAGGAGCAGTGACCCCCAGCGGATCGCTGATGTCGCGAATGTAGGGTGCAATGCGTCGGGTGAGAGTCGGCGCTCCCCACCGCGGAACGAGCGAGAGCAAGAGGCACGCCCCGATGCCGAAGCCGGCGCCGACGAGGATCGCGAGCGCCGCATCCGTCAGACCGAGCACGATCATCCGAACCACCGCCGCGGTTCTGGAAGGCGGCCGATCCGGATCATCACGCGATACGCCGCGAACGACACGAGCGCCCCGACCGTGATCAGAATGACCCCTTCCGGGCTGCTGTAGGCGCGGGCACCCTCGGGGCGCATCGCCAGCATCCCGAGGATCACCCACGGCGCGATGACCCCCAGTACCGCAGCGCCCCGGATCCACGACTGTCTGGCTTCGACCTCGCCGCGCAGCGCAGCGTCGGCGCGCACGGACGCGCCGAGCGCCCTCAGGACGGTGACGAGCTCCGTACCGCCGACCTGTCGGGCCATGCGCAGCGTCTCGATGATGCGATCGGCGATCGGGTCCGCCAGCGCGGTCTTCAGCCTGGTGGCCGCCGAGTCGAAATGCCCCGATGCCGCGATGTCGCGCGCGAAGACGGCGAACGCCGGACGCAGCGTGGCCGGCGCGGAGTCGGCGAGCGATCCGACGGCGTCGGGCAGCGACATCCCGGCGCGTACGGAGGCGATGAGGAGATCGCAGACATCGGGCCACAGCCCGCGCCGAGTGCGCAACAGCCGCAGGCTTCGCGCCCGAAGCCAGAGCACCGGCGCGCCAGCAGCGGCCACACCCGCGAGCACGGCGAGCACCGGAACCTGTGTCAGCACCCACGCGAGGGCGGCGGTGAAGAGTCCGGCGCCGAAGGACCCGACGATCACCACGACGGGTGACAGGCTCGCGAGCCCGGCGGATGCCGTGAGCTTCGCCAGCGCACTCTGCGTAGGGGGTGTCGACTTCCGCGGGGAGAGCGGCCACAGCCACGGTGAGATCGCGAGCAGGACCCCAGCGGCGAGGACGGCACCCCAGACGACGGTCATGCTGCCAGCGCCCGATATACCGTCCGTGCCTCGACGGCACCGTCGATGACATGTCCGGTTGGCTCGACGATCTCGACCACCCGGCGACGGCCCGCATCGTCGCGCGCGCAGTGCGCCACGAGGTGCACACTGCCGGCGATCGCCGGCAGCACGAACCCCGAGTCGATGTTGCGACCAGCCAGCAGTGGCAGCGCAGCAAGCTTGCGGAGGGCATCCCGCGCCGAATTCGCGTGAATCGTCGCGGCCCCGGGAACACCGGTGTTCAGCGCCAAGACGAGGTCCAGCGCTTCGGCGTCGCGCACTTCCCCCACCACGAGCCTGTCCGGCCGCATGCGCAGCGCCTCCTTCACGAGACGACGAAGAGTCACCTCGCCGGAACCCTCCAAGCTGGGCTGCCGTCCTTGCAGCGCGACGAGGTCAGGAGCGTCGGCTGCGAGCTCGAAGGTCTCCTCTACGGTCACGATGCGATGCGACGGAGGACTCGAGGCCACCAGCGCCCCAAGGAGCGTGGTCTTTCCGGCGTGGGTGGCGCCCGAGACCAGGATGCTGCGGCCCGTCGCCATCCCGTGCTGCAACAGCTCTGCGGCATCCGGCGTCAGCGACCCGGCGTCGACGAGGCGCGTCAGGGTGCGGTAGGCGGGCACGAACTTGCGGATGTTCACGGACCAGTGTCGCCGGGTGATATCCGGAATCACGACGTGCAGGCGGCTGCCGTCGGGCAGCGCGGCATCGACGAAAGGCTGACTCAGATCGACGCGGCGGCCGGTGGCGTGCAGCATCCGCTCGACCAGATC
>JAHIOK010000310.1 GCA_018895315.1 Actinomycetota bacterium
GCCAGCGCAGCTCGCAGTAGCCGCTGAGCGGCTTGTCCTTGCCGGGACGCTTGCGCAGCATCTCGGCCAGGTGGGGTGGGATGAAGCGGGCGCCGTGCTGGGACAGGAGCTTGGCCACCTGCTTGTCCAGCTTCGCATCGGTCTTCTCCGACAGGGCGTGCTGCAGCGCGGCCAGCTCACCTCGCGGATCGCCCTGGGCCTGCAGCCAGTCGCCGTAGACCTGCAGCGCCTCCGTGACGTCGTCGGCTTCGACGATGCGGCCGATCCCGACCTCGATCTGCTCTTCGCGGTGAATGCGATCGGCCCGATCCGACTGGTGCGCGCCGCCACTCCAGCCCTCGTGGCGTCGGCTGCCGAAGGTCGCGAGCCGTTCGTCGTCACCCTCAGCGGGATCGTGTCGGAACTGCCGACCGCGGGGATCGCCGCCTATTCGGCGTCGAAGTCGGCGCTCGCGGCGTTCGCCAAGGCCTCCGCCCGCGGGCTGAAGCGCACGGGTGTGCGGCTGATCGATGCACGCCCCGGCCACACCGAGACGGGGCTCGCGAGCAGGCCCATCTTCGGTACGGCGCCGAAGTTTCCCGCGGGCCTGACCCCCGAGACGGTCGTGGACCGCATCGTCGTCGCTATCGCATCGAGCGAGAACGATCTGCCCAGCACCGCCTTCACCGCCTGACCCGCGGCGCTACCACGGTGCACGCACAGCGACAGCGGTGGCATCGAGAGCCCGGCGGACGGCGACGGCCATAGCGACGGCATCCGGAGAGTCTCCGTGCAGACACAGGGATGAGGCATCCACGCGCACGTGGGCGCCGTCGACCGCTTCGACGACTCCGTCGCGCACGAGCCGCGTTGCGCGGTCCGCGACCATCGCGGGATCGTGCAGCAGGGCTCCCGGTTCGCCGCGGGGCACCAGCGAGCCGTCGGAGCGGTAGCCGCGGTCGAGGAACGCCTCGCGCACGAAGAGCAAGCCGGCCGCCGTTGCCGCCTTTTCGAGGCTCGCACCCAGCCCCAGAATCGGGATGGCGCGGCCGACCCGATCGGACAGCTCCCCCACTGCGGTGACCACGGCGGCGGCCACATCGGGGTCGGCGCCAGCCGCGTGATACAGCGCTCCGTGCGGCTTCACGTACCGGATGTCGGCACCCGCGCTCTCGAGCGTCGCGAGCTGCGCCCGGATCTGGGCTACCAGCACCTCGGAGTCGACCGCGACCCGGGAGCGCCCGAAGTCGGCCCGATCGACGTAGGAGGGGTGCGCGCCGATCGCGACACCGGTGGCGATCGCCCGCGCCACCGAGGCGGTCATCGAGGCGGCATCCCCCGCGTGTCCTCCGCAGGCGATGCTGGCACTCGAGATCACCGCGAACATCGCGTCGTCGTCGGCTGTGGGCGCGCCGTCGACGGTTTCGCCGAGGTCGGCATTGAGGTCGATGGCGCGCATGCGCCCCACGGTATCCCCCTCGGCACGTGCCCGACACCGGCACACGCGCCCCGCACGCCGGCTCGGCACCAGGCAGCGCGGTCGTCGCGGGCGCCGGGCCCCGACTAGCGTGGAGGCATGGCACGAGCGCGGTACGAACCGAGCGAGCAGCCCCAGGCGCGACTGAGCGACGGCACGATCGCGCGCATCGTGTCCTCGGGATTCACCAGCGGCTACGAGCTGGAGGTCGACGGAACCCCGCAGTCGCACGTCGACCTCGACGACCCCACCTACCTCAGCTTCGAATACGTCGCACGGATGGGCGCGGTGATCGACAGACTCCGGATGCCGGGGCAACCGCTCACCGCGGTGCACCTGGGTGCCGGGGCGCTGACGATTCCGCGCTACGTCGAGACGACGCGACCGGGATCGCGGCAGCAGGTGATCGAGCTCGAGCAGGCGCTCGTCGATCTGGTGCGCGAACACCTTCCACTCCCCCGCGGCGCCTCGGTGCGAATGCGGATCGGCGATGCCCGCGAAGGACTCGGCCGGCTCCCCTCCGGGCTCCTGGGCCAGGTCGATCTGCTGGTCTCCGATGTGTTCGCCGGCGCGCAGACCCCCGCTCACCTGACGACCGTCGAGTTCTACACGGCCGCGGCGCGTCTGCTCGCGGCCGACGGTGTGCTGCTCGTCAACGTCGCCGACGGCGCGGGCCTGACCTTCGCGCGGCGACAGGTCGCGACCGTCCAGGCCGTCCTGCCGCATGTCATCGTGCTCGCCGAGGTGCAGACGCTCAAGGGCCGGCGGTTCGGCAATCTCGTGATCGCTGCATCCGCATCGCCGCTGCCCACGGACTGGCTGCCCCGGCTGATGGCAGCGGGTCCGCATCCCGCGAAGGTCGCCCAGGGGGCGGAGCTCGACGAGTTCACCCGCGGCGCTCGCCCCGCGACCGACGCCGACGCCACACCGTCGCCGAAACCCGCGGCATCCGTCTTCGAACGCTGAATCCCCCCTTCCGTTTACGAACGCTTTTTGTCGCTCAGCGCACCTCCTTACCGCCCGAAACCGTTCGTAAACGGATGCGCGGCGGCGTGCCCTCGGGACGCTCAGACGAGGCCGAGGCACACTGGAAGCCGACCTCAAGACCGGGAGGGACGTCGACATTGAGCTACATCCACGGGTACGACCCCGACACCCTGCGTGAGATCGTCGATCCGCGGCAATGCGCCGCGCGCGTCGAGGAGATCGGCGAGCAGCGCAGCCTCCCTGCCCTGCTCGAGCGCGTCTGGCTCCTCAAGGTGCTGGGGCGCCTCGACGATGCTCTCGTGATCTCGGAGCAGTCGGTGCGCGTGGCCCGCATGGGCGGTACGCGCAAGGATCTGCTGCGTGCCCGCATCCTGCACGCCACGGTGATGCAGTGCCGCGGCTCGTACGATGCCGCCGAGCAGGAGCTGACGATGTGCGCCGACGAGGCGGAGGGCCAGAACTGGGCATCCGTCGCCGCGTTCGCGTATCAGCACCGCGGAAAAGTGCGTTTCGACGCCGGAGAGTTCGACGACGCGCGCAGCGACTTCAAGCGCGCACTGTTCCTCCGGCAGGAATCCGGCGCTGGGGATGCGCAACTCGAGTCCACACTGCTCGCGATCGATGCGGCCGACCGACGCAGAGTCGGAGCTTCGGTCGCCAGCTGAGTGTCGTAGCTACGTTCTAATCTGGGGAACATGTCGGAGCTGCAGAAAGTGCGCGCCTGGGCGGACGCGCTGATCATCCTTCATCTGGACGCCTCGTGGTCGTTCGCGTTCGACAACGCCAAGCGCCGCGCGGGTCTGTGCGACTACACGCACAAGCGCATCAGCGTGTCGCGCTACCTCGCCGCGCGCTACGACGACGACACCAACCACCAGACGCTGCTCCACGAGGTCGCCCACGCCCTCGCCGGGGCGAGCGCCGGGCACGGCGCGCAATGGAAGCGGGTCGCGCGCGGCCTCGGCTACGTCGGCGGCACCACCCACAACGGCGAGACCGCCGTTGAACTCGCACCCTGGGTAGGGGTGTGCCCCGCCGGGCACCTCGCCTACCGGCACCGCCGGCCGGCGCGCGCCACCTCCTGTGTGAAATGCGCGCCGCAGTTCGACCAGCGGTTCCTCTTCATTTGGACGCGTCGCGAGATCACGCCGGCGGCGCGGCTGGCCGCCCTCACCCCGCGGTAGCGCAGGGCGGACTCGGCGACCACCGGCCCTCAGCGTCGGCGCGCCTGTGCGCACGTTCGGGATTCAGTCTGCGCATACGAGGTCGTGGCGGACTCCCCTGTCACCGCGTCATTCCGAGCCGAGTCGGCCGAGCTGCGGGCTGAATCCCGAACCACCGGTCGAGGACCGTGCCGGGCGGGGAGTCACTCCCTCGAACCGCCGTCGGCGCCGAGCGGCTCGAACCGCCCACCGCGCAGCACCGGAACCGCCTCGACGGCATCAAGCACCGCGGCGTTGAGCACCGCGTCGCGCCGACCGCGGTCGATGAGTTCCTGGCCGGAGCCACTCGCGGTGAGCAAGTGCCGCGCGGCACCACGGAGTCCGCGGAACGCCTCGGCGGCGACGGCCGCTTCCGGCGAGGTGTGGTCGATGCCGCGCGCTCCCAGGGCATCGACGATGGCGCCCGCCCCCAGCTGATCCTCGACAGCGA
>JAHIOK010000311.1 GCA_018895315.1 Actinomycetota bacterium
AGTTCAACGCGGACAAGAACAATGACCCCCGCCTCGTCGCCACCAGCGTGGATGGCACCGTCCTGGGTTGGGCTGCCGCCTCCCAGGTTTCGGCTCGCGCGGCCTACCAAGGGGTGATCGAGCATTCCGTTTACGTGCATCCCGACGCGCGGGGGCAGGGAATCGGGCGGCTGCTACTGGACGCGTTCGTCACCGCTGCCGACGATGCCGGCTATTGGACGATCCAGTCCAGCATCTTCGCGGAGAACACCGTCAGCCTCCGCCTGCACGAGGCGGCCGGGTTCCGCACCATCGGCACCCGGGAGCGCGTCGCTGAATCGCGGCTCGGCCCACACTCCGGCACCTGGCGGGATACCGTGCTCGTCGAGCGCCGCTCATCCTGCAACGGTCACTGACCCGGGTCAGGTGGGCGCGAGCATCCTCGGCGCCAACCTCGTCACCCGAGCAGCCAGATCCGCATACGCGACCTCGAAGGCGTCCTCTGTCGATGCCGGAACCGGATCCGGCACGGACCAATGCACGACCCCGGCCGGGAACTCTTCGTGCGCGCGATCGCAAACCGTGATCACGAAGTCGGTCTCTCTCAGGACCCCATCGACCTGCTGCGGCACGGCCCCTGCCAGGTCCAGTCCGTGACGAGCAGCAACCGCAACTGCGCCTGCCGCGACGCGATCAACAGGATGCGTGCCGGCGCTGATCGCAGGAATCTCGCTCACGTCATTCCAGAGCGCTTGCGCCAGCGGCGATCGGGCAGAGTTCGCGGAGCAGACGAACACGACACGCTCCGCCCCCGCCGTCGCGAAGGACCCCAGCTCACTCAAAGCGCCGGGATTGAGGCGGACATACGTCCGTCTCCCGTCACCCTCGGACCGGCCACGAGAAATGATCCCTTCCCGCTCGAGCACGTTCAGGTGGTGCGCGAGCAGGTTCGACGTCATCCCGACGAGCTCCGACTGAAGCTCCGTCGGAGACAGATCTCCAAACGTCAACAGGTCCAACATCCGCAGCCGAGCAGGGTCAGCAAGAGCCGCATGCTTCGCGGCCCGAACCTCAAGAAAAGTTCGCTCATCGTTCATTGCCTCAATCTTGACTGAGCTATAGTCGGTTCGTCAAGATGAGAAAACCCATGAACACGATCAGCCTGCTCCGCCGCACCGGCGCCGAACTGCTCGGCACCGGCCTGCTGGTGACCGGCTCCCACACTCTCACCGACCCTGACAAGGACCCCTCATGACTCATCTCGTCGCAATCGGCGGCAGCGACGCCGGCATCTCGGCCGCGCTGCGCGCGCGCGAACTGGACCCCACCGTCGAGGTCACCGTGGTCGTGGCGGACGCGTACCCGAACTACTCCATCTGCGGAATCCCGTACTTCTTCTCCGGTGATGTCAAACCCTGGCAGTCCCTCGCGCACCGCACCCACGCCGACCTCGAAGCCACAGGCATGCGACTGCGTCTCGACACACTCGCCACCAGCATCGACGTCGCCGGGCAGCAGTTGACCGTCCGCGACGGCACCGGCACGGAGTCGCAGATCGCCTACGACGAACTGGTCGTCGGCACCGGCGCGCTCCCGGCCTTCGCCGGCATCGCCGGTCTCGAAAACCTCACCCCCGACGACGGGGTCCACGTCATCCACTCCATGGGCGACACGTTCGCGCTGGAGAAGCACCTCACCGAACGCGACCCGAAGACGGCGATCATCATCGGCGCCGGCTACGTCGGCCTCGAGATGGCCGAAGGGTTCACCGGTCGCGGCATCCGGGTCACTCAGCTGCAACGCGGCCCCGAAGTCCTCTCCACCCTCGATCCCGAACTCGCCTGCCTCGTGCACACCGAACTCGTCGAGCACGGCGTCACCGTCCACACCAACACCGCCGTCCGCGCCGTTGAAAACACCCCCACCGGACTGGTTGTTCACGCCGAGCATGACGGGCAGCGCGTCACACACACCGCCGACCTCGTCCTGGCCGTTGTCGGAGTCCGCCCCAACACGAGCCTCCTCGAACAGGCCGGCGCAACCCTCGGCGCGGGCCGGGCGGTCATGGTCGACGAGCAGATGCGCACCGGGCTCCCGCACGTCTTCGCCGCGGGCGACGGCGTCACCACCCACCACCGCCTCCTCGGCCACACCTACCTGCCGCTCGGAACCACCGCCCACAAGCAAGGCCGCGTCGCCGGCGAGAACGCAATCGGCGGCACCGCCCGATTCGCCGGATCCGTCGGCACGCAGGTCGTGAAAGTCTTCAACGTCGTCGCCGCCCGCACCGGACTGCGCGAACACGAAGCCGCCGCGGCCGGCTACAGCCCCGCCACCACGCAGGTCGCCGCCGATGACCACAAGCGCTACTACCCGAGCGCGCAACCCATCAACATCCGTATCACCGGCGACACCCAGAGCGGACTGCTGCTCGGCGCGCAACTCGTTGGTCGCCTCGGCACCGAAACCGCCAAACGCGTCGACACCTACTCCACCGCGCTGTTCGCGGGGCTCACCGTGGAGCAGATCTCCGACCTTGACCTCTCGTACACGCCCCCGCTCGGATCCCCGTGGGATGCCGTCCAGGTCGCCACCCAAGCATGGTCCCGCGCGCACACGCCGACAGGAGTCCTCGCATGAGCACCCCGCCCACCGTCCTGTTCGTCTGCCAGCACAATGCCGGCCGATCCCAACTCGGCGCCCACCTCCTCGCCCATGTCGCGCCGGGCTCGTTCCGCGCGACCAGCGGTGGACTCTCGCCCGCGGAGCACATCAATCCCGTCATCGCGCAGGCACTCCAGGAATTGGGCATCGACACCAGCGCAGCCGTCCCGCGCGGCATATCCGCCGCCGACCTCGAGACGGCGGATATCGTCGTCACGATGAAACCCAGACTCGCCCTCCCTGGGCCCGTCACCGGACGACTCATCGAATGGGAGTTTCCCGATCCCGATAGCTGGGCGATCGAGGGCGTCCGAGATCTTCGCGACCGCGTCCTCGGTCAGATCCGGGCGCTCAGCGAAGACCTCCGCAACTGATTTCCCCACGCGGGGGCCCACGGGTTCGCCACCTCTTGCGTTTACCTATGCACATAGGTAAAGTCTTCCCCGTAGGACGCGCAACGCGGCGCTCCTGTTGACGCGAAAAGGATCGATCCCCCGTGGCACGCATCTCGCCCGCAGCCGATCAGGCCGCAGCACTCGAACTCATCAACGGTTTCTCGCTCGAGATGACCGGAAAAGACGTCCCAGGTCTCGAAGAAGCACGGCCTGCGATCCCGCTGGGCACGAAGATCAACGTGACCTTCCTCGGCAACGAAGACCTCGAGATGCGGGTCGCGGCGGCGAAGGCCGTCCGCGAGATGGGCTTCGTGCCCGTCCCCCACATCTCCGCGCGTCGCCTCGCATCGCAGGCGCAGCTCGAGGAGTTCCTCACCGCCCTGCAGGAGGTCGGTGCGACCGAGCACGTGTTCGTCGTGGGCGGCGATCCGGCGACCCCGGAAGGCCCGTACGAGGACTCGTTCGACGTGATCCGCTCCGGCCTCCTCCCGAAGTACGGCGTCAAGGAGGTCAGCATCGCGGGCTACCCGGAGGGCCACCCCGACATCTCGTCCGAGAAGCTCTGGCGAGCACTGGAGGACAAGACGGCGTCTCTCAAAGAGCAGGGATTGGATGCCGTCATCCTCACGCAGTTCGCCTTCGACACCGAGCCCGTCATCAACTGGGTGCGCGCGGTCCGCGGTCGTGGCATCACGGCTCCGATCCGGATCGGCACCCCCGGCCCCGCCGGCATCAAGCGACTGCTCGGCTTCGCGCGACGGTTCGGAATCGGCGCGAACGCGATGATCGTGAAGAAGTACGGGTTCTCGCTCACGAACCTGATGGGCACCGCCGGTCCCGACACGTTCGTCGACGACCTGTCCGCGCTTCTCGCGCAGGACCCGACATCCGGGAAGGTCGGCCTGCACTTCTACACGTTCGGGGGGCTGCTCGCGACCTCCGAATGGGCCAACGACTTCGTCGCCGCCCAGTCCTGAACGGGAGAGATCCATGACCATCCATCAGGAATCACTGCGCGACACCGCGTGCCTCATCGTGCACGGCCCCGACCAGCCCGGCGTCGTCGCGGCCGTGACGGCGCTGATCACCCGCAACCGGGGCAACATCATCAGCCTCGATCAGTACTCCACCGACGCAGACGGTGGAGCATTCTTCCAACGTGTCGTCTTCCACCGCACCGATCTGGCCGTCGCGATCCAGAATATCGACGCCGACCTCGCCGAGACCCTCAGCCCGTACGGCATGGAGTGGACGCTGACCGACCAGTCCATCCCGAAGCGGATGGCGATCCTCGCCTCGACGAGCGACCACTGCCTCCTCGAACTCCTGTGGCGCCACCGGCGCGGCGAGCTGCCGGTGACGATCCCGATGGTCATCAGCAACCACACCAACACCGCCGACGACGTCCGCTCGTTCGGCATCCCGTTCTTCCACGTGCCTTCCCAAGGGCCCGACAAGTCCGGCGCCGAAGCGAAGATCCTCGAACTGCTGACCGGGAACGTCGACTTCATCGTCCTCGCCCGCTATATGCAGATCATCTCCGAGGACTTCCTCGACGCCGTCGATGTGCCGGTGATCAACATCCACCACTCCTTCCTCCCCGCCTTCATCGGCGCCGCGCCCTACCGCAAAGCGAAGGAACGCGGCGTGAAGCTCATCGGCGCGACCAGCCACTACGTCACGAAAGACCTCGACGAGGGCCCGATCATCGAGCAGGACGTCGCCCGCGTCGATCACTCCATGACCGCCGCCAACCTCCAGGCCCGGGGTGCCTACGTCGAACGCGCCGTGCTCAGTCGCGCCGTGCAGTGGCATGCCGAAGACCGCGTGATCCGACACGGCAACCAGACCATCGTCTTCTGACACCCCGGATGCCTCACCCGAGGCTTCCACCTACCGAACAGAGAGGTTCCCCATGGCAGCGCAGAATCTGCAGGAGGTCATCGATGCGGCGAAGAGCCCGGTCGAACTCCTGCGCAACTCGCAGATCGGCTCGTACATCTACCCGGTCGTACCGGCCGACTTCCAGAACTGGATCAAGGAGCAGACGGCCTGGCGCAACACCGCCGTGCTGTACGACCAGTCTCACCACATGGACAACGTCTTCCTCAAGGGATCCGATGCCATCAAGCTCATCTCCGACACGGCCATCAACTCGGTTGCGAACTTCGCACTGAACAAGGCCAAGCAGTACGTGCCGACCACCGCGTCCGGTCACGTCATCGGCGACGGCATCCTGTTCCGCGAGGCCGAGGACGAATACGTCTACGTCGGCCGCGCGCCCGCGTCGAACTGGCTGATGTTCCACGGCGAGACCGGCGGATACCAGAACCTCGACATCACCGTCGACCGTCGTTCGCCCTCGCGTCCGTACGGCCACGAGGTCAGCCGCCAGTACTACCGCTTCCAGATCCAGGGCCCGAACGCCTGGTCGGTCATCGAGAAGCTCAACGGCGGACCGCTCGAGCAGCTGAAGTTCTTCAACATGTCGACCATGACGATCGACGGCACTACCGTCAACACGCTGCGTCACGGCATGGCGGGTGCCCCCGGCCTCGAGATCTGGGGCCCCTACTCCGACCACGACCGCATCTGGAGCGCCATCGTCACTGCCGGCGCCGAGTTCGGCCTCGTGCCCGTCGGATCGCGGGCCTACCCCTCGAACACCCTCGAGTCCGGCTGGATCCCCTCCCCGCTGCCCGCGATCTACACCGGCGCCGAGGAGCAGGCCTACCGCGAGTGGCTGCCCGCCGACGGCTACGAAGCCACCGGCACCCTCGCCGGATCCTTCGTCTCCGAGAACATCGAGGACTACTACCTCACGCCATGGGAACTCGGCTACGGCTCGTTCGTGAAGTTCGACCACGACTTCATCGGCCGCGATGCCCTCGAGAAGGTCGACCCCGCCTCACAGCGCAAGAAGGTCACGCTCGCCTGGAACGCCGAAGACCTCACGAAG
>JAHIOK010000312.1 GCA_018895315.1 Actinomycetota bacterium
CCGCTCACCGCCGGTGTCTACGTTGTGGACGCCAGTCTGAATGTGGATCGCTTTCGCATGGCCAACTGCATCGCTGACGTCGGGATTGAGGTCTGGGGCAACGGCCAGAGCGAGGTGGTCAACACGCAGATCAGCAACGCCGGTGTGGGGTTGGATCTGACGATGGCTTCGAAGCCGGTGCTGCTGGTCAACAGCACGATCGTGAACAACGCCGGCCCCCAGCTGATGGCCCCAGCATACCCTGGAGCGGTGACGGTTCAGGTGGTGCTCGTGCACGGCATCCGCACGTCCGCGACGATGTGGCGGTCCCAGGTGGCCTATCTCCAAGAGCGCGGCAACCCGGCCGTGGCAGTGGACTTGCCCGGGCACGGCTCGCGGATGTCGGAGACGTTCACCCTCGATGAGGCATTCGCCACGATCGACAGGGCAGTGCGCGACGCCGCCGACCGCGGGCCGGTGCTGCTCGTGGCGCATTCCATGGGCGGTCTGCTCTCGATCGAATACGTCGGCGGCACGGCCGCGCCCCCGGTCGCCGGCTTCGTCGCCGCCTCGTGCACCGCGGTTCCGCGGGGCGCGGCCCTGGCCACCTACCGGGCCTTGGCGGGCGGATTCACCCGCCTCCCCGACCGCACCGGACTGTGGCTGACCGACCTCGTCCTCGATCGCACGCTGCCCGTCGAAACGCGTCGGGACTTCGGCGCCGGCGGCTATGCGTATGCGGCGCAGGATGTCGCCCTCCGGTCGCTCTCCGTGCTCGATCTGCTCACCGCCCTCGCCCGCATCGATGTGCCGCTCTGGTTCATCAACGGCCAGTGGGACCAGCTGCGGGTGAACGAGAAGCTGTTCCTCCGGACTGCACGGGATGCCGAGCTGGTCGTCGTGCCGCGCACCACCCACCTCGTCACAGCGATGCGGCCACGGGTGTTCAACGCGATGCTCGAGGTCGCGCTGACCACTCTCGAGCGCGACGACGTGAGTGCTGCTGCAGCGAGTGCCGGTGGTGAGATCCCGCCCGCGATCGCAGACACCGAATCGACCTGATAGACTCGTTTATTGGCTTGCGTGTGGGTTCATCCCTCACGACCGTCGTACGGCAGCCCTCTTCTGCCACGCGACACTCATCCGATCACTCCGAACGAAAGAACGTCGACACGTGGCGAACATCAAGTCGCAGATCAAGCGCAACAAGACCAACGAAAAAGCGAACGAGCGCAACAAGGCCGTCAAGAGCGGTCTGAAGACCGAGATCCGTCGCACGCGCGCGGCCGTCGCACTCGGCGACAAGGCTGCCGCCGAGAAGGCCCTCGTCACCGCGACCAAGAAGCTCGACAAGGCCGCCAGCAAGGGCGTCATCCACGCGAACCAGGCAGCGAACCGCAAGTCGTCTCTCGCCAAGCAGGTCGCCGCTCTCTGAGCCGATCTTCGAAAAGCCCGTCCCCCAGGGGGCGGGCTTTTTCGCGTCCGCCCGGAGCTTGCGCGGTGCCGGGGCAGGCCGTTGCGGCGCGCCGGTGCGGTGCGGTGTCACCGGCGCGGGGCGCCGGCACTCAAGGTTCTGCGCCAAACCACCCTCATCCCGCCGATACGCCCAGGTTTGGCGCAGAACCTCCACGGCGCGGGGCGGAGCCTCGACCACGACCGAGGACGGGGAAGGGCTACGGCGGATCAGGAGCCGAAGGGCGCGCGGGTCGCGATGACGGTGACCATGCGCTCGAGGGCGAAGATCGGATCGCGCGAGGCGCCCTTGACGTCGGCATCCGCCCGCGCCACGGCCTGGATCGCCATTCCGAGCGTGGACTCGGTCCACCCCGAGAGATCGCGGCGAGCGCGGTCGACCTGCCAGTCCTTCATGCCGAGGCGAGCGGCGAGTGCTCCCGACGACTCGCGGGTGCCGGCGACCCGGGCCATCGTGCGCAGCTTCATCGCCACCGCGGCGACCAGCGGAACCGGATCGGCGCCGGATGCGAGCGCATGCCGCAGAGCGATGAGCGCGTCACCGTAGCGGCCAGCAATCGCGGTGTCGGCGACGACGAAGGCGGAGGTCTCCACTCTTCCGCCGTAGTAGCGCTCGACGATCTGCTCGGTGATGTCGCCGGGAACGTCGGCGATCAGCTGCTGGCAGGCGGCCGCGAGCTCGGTGAGGTCGTCGGCGAAAGCCGAGACCAGCGATCGCAGCGCCGGTGACGCGATCTTCTTGCGTGCCGCGGTGAACTCCCCCGCCGCGAAGTCGAAGCGGTCGGAATCGCGTTTCACCGCCGCGCAGGGCACCTCGACTCCCCCGCCCGTACCGCCGCGGATGGCATCGAGGAGCTTCTTGCCGCGGACGCTGGCGCCCGTGTGGCGAAGGAGGACGGTGGCACCCTCCTGCGGATGCTCGAGGTAGGCGAGGGCCTCGGCGAGGAATGCGTCCGAGCACTTCTCGACGCCCGAGATGCGCAGCAGTCGCGGTTCACCGAACAGCGACGGTGACGCCAACCCCAGCAGAGAACCGACGGAATAGTCGTCGGCTCGGAGGTCGGAGACTTCGAGGCTCGGATCTTCGGCACGCAGATAGTCGCGGATCGCCGCCGTCGCACGCTCGGCGCAGACTTCTTCGGGTCCGGAGATGAGCACGATCGGCGCCGGCTGGGGGTTGCGCCACGATACCTGCGGAATGGCGGCCTTGCGTGCGGGGGCGGGTCGACGCGGAGCAGCACACATGATGTGGCCAGCCTATCCGCCGGCTCCGACCCCCGGAGGGGCGCGCTCGTGCCATACCGAAAGCCCGACGCTGCCGACCGAGACCGCGATCAGCCCTTCCTGATCCGTGCGGGCGATCGCGATGCCGAAGGCCGTCAGCATGGTGAGGGTCTCCGCGCGGGGATGCCCATAGGTGTTGTCGACCCCTACCGACACCAGCGCCACCGCCGCGCGGAGGCTGCGGTACAGCTCAGGTGCCTGATCGGCGCTGCCGTGATGCGCGACTTTGACGATCGCGTACGGCGGGTTCAGTGCACCGGAGGCCAGCAGCGCGCGCTGCGCCGGGGCATCCATGTCGCCGAGGAAGAGCGAGGCCGGCACGTCCGGCCCGCGCACATCGAGCACGACGCTCGCCGGGTTTCCCGACGGGAATGCGCGGCTCTCCCCGCGCGGCCACAGCACTTCCCACCGCGCAGTGCCGAGAGTGCCGCTGAGCCCTTGGCGCGCATC
>JAHIOK010000313.1 GCA_018895315.1 Actinomycetota bacterium
CCGGTGAACCCGAGACCGTCCGTCGTCGTTGCCGATACCGATACCGGCGACCCGCCCAGTGCTGCCGACAGCGCCGCTTCGGCTTCCGTCCGGCGAGCGGCGAACCGAGGACGGTTGGCCTGCACCTGCACGGACACGTTTCCTACCCGCCAACCGGCCTCGCCCAACAGCGCATAGGTGCGTGCGAGGAACACGTCGGCGTGCGCGCCGGCATACTCGGGATAGTCCGTACCGAAGTGGGTGCCGATGTCGCCGAGCCCCGCAGCAGCCAAGAGCGCATCCACGATGGCGTGCGCCACGGCATCACCGTCGGAATGTCCGGACAGAGCGGGTTCACCTGGCCATTCCAGGCCCGCAAGCCAGAGCGTGCCCTCGCCGCCGAACGCGTGCACGTCGGTGCCCACCCCGACGCGCGGGGCGAGTGAGGACCGATCGAGGGAGACAAGCGCGGCCGACGGCTCCGGATGTCTCGCCACGAGGTCTTGCGCGCGCTCAAGGTCTGCGGGCGTTGTGATCTTGAAGGCGAGGGCATCCCCCGCCACTGCGGCAATGCGATGCCCCGCCGCAGCGACGAGTGCGGCGTCGTCGGTGTATTCCTGATCCGCCACCCGGTAGGCGGCATCCAGAATCAGTCGGCTGAAGCCCTGCGGCGTCTGCGCGGAGGACAGTTCGGCACGGTCGACGCCCGCCACCACGTCCTCACCGATGACGCGTTTGAGGGTGTCGACGACTGGAAGCACAGGAATCGCACCGGGCGCCTGCGCCCCCACCGCCGCGATGACACGGGCGAACACATCGGGAGGAGTCAGCGCGCGAGCCGCATCGTGCACGAGCACGACCTCGACGTCCGGCCAGACCGCCGCGAGGCCCGCAGCGACCGAATCCTGCCGACTCACCCCGCCCGTCACGACCGAGACGAGGTCGCGGCGTTCGCCCGATGCCGCCAGCGCGTCGTTCCAGGCATCGCCTTCGCGTCCCTGCGGCGCGACGACCACGACTTGAGCCTGAGTTGCCGCGAAGACGCCGCGGAGTGCATGGCGCAACATCGAATGCTCGTCGATCCCGACGAAGGCCTTCGGCGCGTCGGCGCCCAGCCTGCTTCCGGATCCGGCAGCGACGACGATGACAGCGGTGCGAGGAGCGGGCGTGATATTCACGCCCGCCACGCTATCGCTTCGCAGCGCGAGAGATCAGGACGCGAGGACCTCGTCGAGGACGACGCCGGCCTTCTCTTCGTCGGTCTTCTCGGCGAGCGCAAGCTCGGAGATGAGGATCTGACGCGCCTTTGCGAGCATGCGCTTCTCTCCTGCCGACAGACCGCGATCCTGATCGCGGCGCCACAGGTCGCGCACGACCTCGCTGACCTTGATGACATCACCCGACGCGAGCTTCTCGAGGTTCGCCTTGTAGCGTCGCGACCAGTTGGTCGGCTCCTCGGTGAAGGGCGCACGAAGAACGTCGAAGACGCGCTCGAGACCCTCTTTGCCGATCACATCGCGCACACCGACCAGGTCGACATTGTCTGCCGGAACCTCGATGGTGAGATCGCCTTGGGTCACGCGGAGTTTGAGATAGACCTTCTCTTCGCCCTTGATGATGCGGGTCTTCACTTCGGCGATCGTTGCGGCCCCGTGGTGGGGATAAACGACCGTTTCGCCAACCTCAAAAAGCATGTAGTTATGTCCTTTCGGCAACCTCAAGGATACCACAGTGAAACATGCACTAAGGTTCGCCGTGCACGCTCGCACCGGCTTACGCGCGCGCGAATGCGAACCCATAGAATGCAAGTGAAGCTACTTGCTCTCTAGGAGGAACCGTGAAATCGCGCCTGCTCGCGTCCGTCGCTCTCAGCGTCGCTGTCATGCTCGGAGCAACCGGGTGCAGCATGCTGTCGCCGCAAGGCACCGAGGTTCAATATGCGCCCTCCGACGGAGTCTCGATCCCTGATTCCGCGGGCGCTCCTCTCCAGCTACGCAACGTGTTCATCGTTGCCAACAAAGACGGCTCCGCGGGCAATCTCATCGCCGCGGTCGTCAACTCCACGAAGACCCCGCACACGCTCAACATTCAGGTTGGCATCGGGTCGACCTCGATCGACAAGACCCTCCGTGTGCCGGCGAACTCGGTCGTGAGCCTCGGCACCGCAGATCACGTGCCCCTGCTGCTGAACGGCATCAATACGATGCCCGGCGCGACCCTGCCGGTGTACTTCCAATCCGGTGATGCCCAGGGCGTCACCTCGGATGTGCCCGTCCTCGACGGGACACTCCCCTACTACGCCGAGTTCGTCCCGGCCGCCGCCCCCCAGGGCTGACGATCAGGACGAACGAGCCGACCGCCGTCAGTTCTCGAAGCGGTAGCCCAGGCCGCGGACCGTCACCAGCAAGGTCGGCTCGCTCGGATTCTCCTCGATGCGCGAGCGGATGCGTTTGATGTGCACGTCGAGGGTCTTGGTGTCGCCGAAGTAGTCGGTGCCCCACACCCGGTCGATGAGCTGGCCCCGCGTCAGCACGCGACCCGCATTGCGCATGAGGACTTCCAGAAGTTCGAATTCCTTCAGCGGCATACTGATCTCGCGGGCGTTGATCGCGACGGTGTGCCGATCGATGTCGAGCGTCACACGGCCACCCGTGAGCACACGCTCGTCGAGGTCGGCATCCACCGCGGCAGTGCGACGCAGCACCGCCCGCATCCGCGCCAACAGCTCCCTCGTCGAGTAGGGCTTCGTCACGTAGTCGTCGGCGCCGAGCTCGAGCCCGACGACGATGTCGACCTCGGCATCCTTGGCCGTGAGCATGATGATGGGAATGCTGGAGGTCGCGCGGATCTGCCGGCACACCTCGGTGCCCGGCATCCCGGGCAGCATGAGATCGAGCAGCACGATATCGGCGCCGCGGTCGCGGTAGATCTCCATCGCCGACGGTCCGTCTTCGGCGATCTCCACTTCGAATCCCTCGCGGCGTAGCAGATACGCCAGCGGATCGGCGAGGTCTGGTTCGTCTTCGACGATGAGGACGCGGGTCATAGGGTGTCTCCGTTCATCGTGGCGAGATCGGATGCCGCGGCTCGGGCGCTCTTCTCGGCCTTCTTGCGCTTACGTTTGGGCTGAGGCAGGTCTGCGGGGGCGTCGACGCGGGGCAGTCGTATCGTGAAGGTCGATCCACGACCCGGCCGCGACCAGAGCACGACTTCACCACCGTGCCGCTGCACCGCGTGTTTCACGATCGACAGCCCCAACCCGGTGCCTCCCGTGCGACGTGAACGTGCCTGGTCGGCGCGGTAGAACCGCTCGAAGATGCGCTGCTGGTCGGCCTCACCGATGCCGATTCCCCGATCGGTGACGGCGATCTCGACGACATCGTCGGCGACGCGCACACCCACCCCGACACTCGACCCCGACGGAGAGTAGGCGATGGCGTTCGCGAGCAGGTTGCCGACCGCTTCGCTGAGGATCTGGGCGTCACCCCGGATGTAGAGCCCCTTGACCCCTCCGCGCACGACCTCCACGTCGGCGGAGTCGGCCTGGATCGCGTGAGCATCCACCGCCGAAGCGACGACCTCGTCGACGGCGACGACCCGCACGGTGCTGAAGTCATCGGTCGCCTGCAACCGCGAGAGACTCATGATGCGCGACGTCAGCCCCGAGAGCCGCGCGGCCTCCGCCGTGAGACGTGCCGCGAAGATCCTGACCTGGGCGGGGTCATCCGCCGCGGACTCGATGGCTTCGGATAGCAGGCTGACCGCGCCCACCGGCGTCTTCAGCTCGTGGCTCGTGTTGGCGACGAAATCCCGCCGCATATCTTCGTCCCGCTCGCGCTCGGTGATATCACGCACCACGATCAGCAACAGGCTGGGCGAGAGCGACATCGCCCTGGCCGCCACGAGCCGAGGCTCACCCAGCGTCGAACCGCGGCGCAGCTGCATCCGCTGCATTCCAGGGGAGTCACTCCCCCGTGCCGTGCGAGCCAGGTTCTTCAGCTCCTCGCTCGGGAGGACCGAGCCCTCCCGCATGTCGAAATCCCGCGCGGGCATCGACGCGGCCAGCACCGTCGACGAACTGTCGACGACCGCAGCGGCATCGTCCATCGCGGCGAGCATCTCTCGAACACCGCCGGGCAGGACCGCGGATGTCTCGGCCCTGGCCCGTGCGCGCGCACGGAGCGCGAGCACGATCACCAGAGCGAAGGAACCCCCGATCACCACCCCGACGGCGAGGGCGAGCAGCGCGAGCTGCGTGGTGTCCATCCCTCCAGAGTACGGCGCGCACGGCGGACTCCCCGGTCGGTGACGACGGTCACATCGACGCGGCCGGTTAGTATTCACCGCGGGGGCACCGTTCGTTAACCTTCCCCGGCGACAATCGCCAGGGTCGCGGGACGGTACCCGTGCCGGGGAGCAGAAGGGTGCTGCGATGCGCGAGGTTTTTCATCATTCGCTTGAAGACGTACAGCTACGACTCGTAGAGATCGCCGAGCTGGTCACAGTCGCCATCGACAAGGCCACGAACGCATTCGGATCGGGCGACATCGCCCTGGCCGAAGAAGTGATCGCCGATGACAGCGTCATCGACGACAAGGCGGTCGCTCTCGATGAGCTCGCCATCGAGATTCTGGCCCGGCAGCAGCCGGTCGCCCGCGACCTGCGCATCGTCGTCACCGCCCTTCGGGTGAGTGCGTCACTCGAGCGCATGGGCGATATCGCCGAGCACATCGCCCAGCTCACCCGCATGCGCTTTCCCGAACGGGCCATCCCGAAGGGACTCAAGAGCACGTTCCGCAAGATGGGTGAACTCGACGTCGATGTGGCACGTCAGCTCACCGAGCTCCTGCGCACCGAGGACCTCGACCTCGCGGGCGAGATCCGCAACGCGGACGACGCCATCGACGAGCTCCACGTCAGCGTCTTCGAGAAGGTGCTGAGTGACAGCTGGCAGGGAGAAGCAGGCGCCACGGTCGACGCGACACTGGCAAGCCGCTACCACGAGCGCTTCGCCGACCACGCCGTCTCGGTCGCGAAGAAGGTCGTCTACCTCGCGACGGGCACGTGGGCGCGCGATGAAGAAGAAGACACCGTCTCGGCCTAGTTCGCAGACAGAGAAGAGCGGATGCCTCGAATCGAGGCATCCGCTCTTCTGCGTCTGCCGGCTACTTCTTGCCCTGTGCGGCGACGGCCGCGGCTCCCGCCGCGGCGGCCTCGGGGTCGAGGTACTCGGCGGGCGCGAGCGGCTTCAGATCCTCATCGAGGTGATAGACCAACGGGATGCCGGTGGGGATGTTCAGCTCGGCGATATCGGCATCGCTGATGCCGTCGAGGTGCTTGACCAGTCCGCGCAGCGAGTTGCCGTGCGCCGTGACGAGCACCGTCTTGCCTGCGGTGAGGTCGGGGGCGATGTCGCTGTGCCAGTACGGCAGCAGGCGATCGATGACGAGCTTGAGCGATTCGGTACGGGGCACGTCGCCGTCGATGCCGTTGTAACGCGGGTCACCCACCTGGCTGAACTCGTTGTCATCGGCCAGCTCGGGCGGCGGCACGTCGAAGGATCGGCGCCACAGCATGAACTGCTCGGGGCCGAACTCGGCGAGCGTCTGGGCCTTGTCCTTGCCCTGCAGTGCACCGTAGTGGCGCTCGTTGAGGCGCCAGGTGCGCTTGACAGGGATCCACAGTCGGTCGGCGGAGTCGAGGGCGATGTTCGCCGTCTGAATGGCACGGCTGAGCAGCGACGTGTGCAGGACATCGGGGAGCAGGCCTGCTTCGGCGAGCAACTCGCCACCGCGGGCGGCTTCTGCCTTGCCCTGGTTGGTGAGCCGGACGTCGACCCATCCGGTGAACAGGTTCAGCTCGTTCCATTCGCTCTGGCCGTGGCGGAGCAGGATGAGAGTGCGCGGGGCGGTCATGCCGCCATGATACCGAGGCATCATGTCCCCCACGCGCCTGGCATCATGGGCGAGTGGCAGCATCCGGACGACTCGGGCAGATCACCCGCGGCACGACGGGCACCAACAGACTGCGTCGTGTGGATCGATGGATCGCGCGACACCCCGTGCTGCGACGGGCCGAGGATCCCCTGGTGGTCGATCTGGGGTTCGGGGCGAGCGCCGTCACCGCGCTGGAACTCGAACAGCGCCTGCGCACCGCTCGTGCCGACGTCGAGGTGCTCGGACTCGAGATCGATCCGGCGCGCGTCGCGCGGGCTCGCACCCAGCTCGAGGCGGTGCGTCGGGGTACGACGCACTTCACCACGGATGCGCGGGTCTCTTTCGCGCTGGGTGGCTTCGAAGTTCCGGTGCCGTCGGGGCGGCGGCCGAGCGTCATCCGCGCCATGAACGTGCTGCGCCAGTACGACGAGACGGATGTCGCCGTGGCGTGGGGCACGATGTCGGCACGGCTCGCACCGGGCGGAATCCTGGTCGAGGGCACGTGCGACGAGCTCGGACGCATCGTGACGTGGGTCGAAGTGGGCGCCGATGCGCGACCGGTGAGCCTCACGGTCTCCCTGCGCCTGGCGGACCTCGAACTGCCTTCCATCGCCGCCGAACGCCTGCCCAAAGCGCTGATCCACCGCAATGTGCCCGGAGAACGGGTGCATACCCTCTGGGCCGCTCTCGACCGTGAGTGGGAACGAGCTGCGGGCATGAGCGCGTTCGGGGCCTCGCAGCGATGGCGGGCGGCGCTCGGCGCGATGCGCGATACGGGGTGGCCGATCGAGGGAGCCCGATCGCGATGGCGTCTCGGTGAGATGACCGTGCCCTGGTCGGTGGTGGCCCCGGTCGAGCCCGACTGACCGGCGCTCAGATGCGCGGGACCGCGGACCGTGCTTCCTCCGGCGGCATTCCCGTCGCGGTGAGCAGATCCACCGCGAGCGGGCGCATCGCGGCGATGAGGTTGTGTTCGCCGAGCGAACCGTCCGGCAGAAGGGTCAAGGGATCGAGATGTGCGGCCACGGACACCAGCGTCGCGCGGGCCACCGGTTCGAGAGAGATGTCATCGAGCGAGCCGGCGACGAGCTCGGCGCCACGAGCAAGTTCGGCCAGAACGTCGGCGGCGACCGGTCGCGCGCTGCCGTCGTCGCTCACGTACACGATGCGGCGGGCGATGACGCGCATGTTCCTCGTCGCCAGGTCCATCGACTGGCGTATGCGCTCATGCCGGACGAGCTCGAATCGCTGGCGGCGAGGGAACGGCGAGATCCTCGCGATCGCGATGCCGGACTCGAGCGAACCCCGCCAATCATCGATGAGCGCCTGCATCGCACGAGCCTTCTCGAGACCGCGCTCCGCCCTCAGACGATCACCGCGCCGGAGCGCTTGCACCAGGGCGACCAGAGTGCCGTCAACCGCTCTGAACAGGGCCCGCGCCTCGCGAAGTTCGATCGCGCGTGGGCTGCGCGGGATGAGCGCGGTGACCAGCAGCGCCGCGACAGCGCCGACCAGGGCATCGGCGAGCCGCTGAAAGGGCGCGTTGCCCGGGATGACGATCACGATGCCGGACTGGATCGCCGCGGCGATCGCGAACGCCGGCTGCGCCGACAGGAAGCGCGCCACCAGGAGGGTGAGCGCGAGGGCCAGCATGAGCTGCCACCACCCGCTTCCGGCGACCAGGAGCAGCAACTCCGAGATCAGGATGCCGATCAGCATGCCTGCGAGTGTTTCCAGGAGCCGGCGCGGACGCGCGTCGCGGACGAGCCCGAGGCTGGAGATCGTCACCGTGGTTGCCAGCAGCGGAGCCGGATGACCCAGGACGTAGTGCGAGAAGCTGAAGGCCGCCGTCGCTGCGACGACGATCTGAAGGATGGCACTCGCGGATCCGCGAACGCGGCGAAGCCCGCGGCGTGGATCGAAGCTCTGGCGCCATCCGGTCCGGATGGGGGCCGTGATCGGCGCGTGGCCGCCGCCCGCGCTCACGAGGAGACGTTCACGACGTGCGTGTGCGCCGACCGAGCCGCGGCATCCGCGGGATCGACGCGGTGGCGCCGGCCTCGGGCGGCACCACGACTTCTTGAGCGGCAGCAACCGCGGCATCTTTCGTCACGACCACCAGATCGATGTCGACGGGAGTCGAGCGGCGCACGAGCGCCAGCGCGATCGGGCCTTCTTCCCAGTGCAGGGCAGCAGAGGTGATCGCCCCGACCACGACGCCGTCCGCGGTGACCTCGTCTCCGGGGACCGGCAGAACCGTGTCGCTCCCGTCGAGGTGGAGCGCGACGAGCCGCCGAGGCGGGTGTCCGAGGTTGTGCACCTTCGCCACCGTCTCCTGGCCCCGGTAGCACCCCTTGTCGAGATGCACCGCGGTGCGCAGCCAGTCGAGTTCGTGGGGCAGGGTGCGCTCGTCGACGTCGGCACGGCGAGGACGCCACGCGGCGACGCGCAGAGCATCCGCCGCAATCGCTCCAGCGAGCGTGCGCTCGCCGTGCGCAGCGGCATCCGCGAGGAGCTGCAGTTCGGCGACGGTGACGATGGCTTCGGCCCAGTCGCGCTCGGCGCCGGGATGCACATCGGGAACGGCGTAGCCGTAGCCTCCCGCGCTTACCCCGGGCCACGGATCGCGCCACACCAGGGGAACGCCTGCGGGGGCAGCCGCAGCGACAGCGGCGAGCGCAGCGACCGTGCCCCCCACGACGGCGAATTCGTCGCTCGCATCGCGAGGCACCACCCGCAGCCGGAAGCGCATACGGGTGAGCCAGCTCAGCAGCCCCGGAGCATCCGCCCGATCGGTGATCAACCACGCGGTCTCGCCGTCATCGATGACGGATGCGGCGTGCTCGATGTGCCCCTGCGGATCGAGCACCAGCAGCTCGGTGCTCTGTCCCGGCGCCAGCCGTGCGAGAGCCTGCGACGTGAGCGAATCGAGCCACGACAGTCGGTCTTCACCGGCGACGGCCAGGACCGCGCGCTCCCCGAGCGGCGCGATCGCGGCGCCCGTTGTCAGCGCACGCTGCTCCGCGAGCGGACTGCCGAGGTGCTGGAGCACGCCGTCCTCGATGACGGCCCCCGCGATGCTCTGGAAGAACTCGGGCATCAATCCACCCGCGCAAGACGCGCCGAGGCGTGGGCGCCCAGCTCCCGGCCCAGAGCGGCGATGTCCCAGGCCCACAGCAGATGCCCGTCGACCAGCCCGTACATCCGGGACGCCGCAGCGTAGACCTTCGCGCCGGCGGTGCGCACGACAGCGTCGGTCGCGATGTCGATCCGCGGACCCCGTATTTCACCGAGGTAGAGCTCGCTGACACCGTCGGAGTGCACGAGCGAGACCTCGATTGCGAATCCCCCGGTGGCTGTGCGGAGCTGCTCGACATCGTCGACGGTGCGCGCGATCGGGCCGTCAGCGGCCGGAAGCAGCGCGGGACCCGGGTCGGACTCGGTCGCGGGCCGGGCGATGCGCCAGTAGCCCATCTCGGACACGAGCGGAGTGCGAGCGTCGGCGTCGTCGGGATCGGTGAGCCATGCGCTGGCCGAATAGTTCAGGTAAGAACCACCGTCATGGCTGAAGCTCACCCGGTGGATGAACTCGCCATCGTAGTGGCGCTCCCCCACGGCGTAGTCGATGACGCCGGTGCCTTCCCATATCCCGATCAGCCAGGACAGCGGGGCGAGGTCTGCGGGCAGATCCGTCGGAATGTCGATCACGACAGGCCCGTCAACGCTGGCCGCGGTACAGATTCTTGATCACGACACCAGAGACGAAGAAGATCGCGAGCGACGCGAGCGCCAGCAGTCCCACGAAGAAGAATTCCAGCGCAACGAGGTCCATGACGCCAGTTTAGACCGGAAGAAGCGCGGCGATGCCGAATCCGACGCTGATGACGCCAAGAACCAGCAGAGCCCCGAGGGTGGACGCGGCGACGCGCTGGATGAAACCCTGAGAGCGGCCGTACCAGAGCTGCACGGCGAACGACAGAACGAGGCATCCGGCCAGCGCGAGGGTCAACCACTCCGCCCGCCATCCGGCAGGCACGAAGAGTCCGACAATGATTCCCGCGACGGCAGCCACGGCCCAGATGGACACGACGCCGCCGATCGTGCGACGCGGTGCGAGTTCGGGAACGCTCATGGCCTCATTCTCGCCCAACCGTGACCGATTTGTCGCCTGCGACGACACTCGCCCGGCGGCGGCGCGCCGCGCGCACCCTAGGATGGGGAGGTCCCGGCACGCTTTCGGGCAGGGGAGGTTCCTTGGCTCAGCTTCTTGTTCTCAGCTCCGCCCATGGCGGAGGCGCCGTCCTGCCCTCTCTCGAACTTCTCAGCCACCGCGTTCGGCAGATTCCCGCGGAGCCCGCCCAGCTGGTCAACGCCCCGAGCGCCGACGTCATCTTCATCGATGCGCGCATCGATCTCGTGGGCGCGAAGTCCCTCTGCAAGATCCTCAACACCACGGGTCTCGATGCACCGCTGATCCTCGTCGTCACCGAAGGCGGCCTGACGGCGGTGTCCACCGATTGGGGCATCGACGACGTCATTCTGGTGACAGCCGGCCCTGCCGAAGTCGACGCCCGCGTCCGCCTCGCGATCGGGCGGCAGACGGCAGAGCAAGTCTCCACCCGCATTCAGACCTCGGGCATCACGATCGATGAATCGTCGTACTCCGCGAAAGTGCACGGAAAGCCGCTGGACCTCACCTACAAGGAGTTCCAGCTCCTGCACTTCTTCGCAACTCACCCCTCGCGCGTGTTCACGCGTGAGCAGCTGCTGAGCGAAGTGTGGGGCTACGACTACTTCGGCGGCACGCGCACCGTCGACGTCCACGTGCGACGGCTGCGAGCCAAACTCGGCGATCTCGAGCAGCTCATCGGAACCGTGCGCAACGTCGGCTACCGCTTCAACGTCTACGATGACGACCAGGTGCCCGCTCCTCGGGACCGCTCTCAGGCCTGACGTCCGCGTGCGGGCCTGATGTGTTCACGCACAGGCCACGTGTGCCTGCAATGATGAGTGGATGATCGAACACGACGTGCTCGACGCCGGCCTGGGCGACGGCGATGATGATGACTTCGACGTCCAGGGGGCGTTCGACTCCGAACTCCCGGAAGACCGCTTCCTCGACCGTGAGATCTCCTGGTTGTCGTTCAATCAGCGCGTCCTCGAACTGGCGGAAGACCCGCTGGTGCCGGTTCTGGAGCGCGCGAACTTCCTCGCGATCTTCGGCAGCAACCTCGACGAGTTCTTCATGGTGCGCGTCGCGGGTCTGAAGCGCCGCATCATCACGGGGCTCGCGGTGCCGACCAACGTCGGGCGTGCTCCGCAGGAGGTGCTGGCCGATATCTCCGCCGAAGCGCACCGCCTGCAGGTGCGGCACGCGGATGCCTGGAACTCGCTGGTGCGCCCCGACCTCGCGGCTGCGGGCATCGAAGTGGTCTCCTGGGGCGAGCTGACCGACCAGGAGCGCGGCGATCTCTACCGCTACTTCCAGACGCAGGTCTTCCCCGTGCTCATGCCGCTGGCCGTCGACCCCGCGCATCCCTTCCCTTACATCTCGGGGCTCTCGCTCAACCTTGCGATCCGCATCCGCAATGCGCGCACCGGCCGCCAGGAGTTCGCTCGCCTGAAAGTGCCGCCGATGCTCCCCCGGTTCGTCGACGTGTCACGCGACCGGGAGCGCGTGCGCTACCTGCCGCTGGAAGAGCTCATCGAGAACCACCTCGGCGATTTGTTCCCCGGCATGGAGATCCTCGATCACCACACGTTCCGCCTCACGCGCAACGAAGACGTCATCATCGAGGAGGACGAGACCGAGAACTTGATCCAGGCGCTCGAGGCTGAGCTGCTGCGCCGTCGTTTCGGCCCGCCGATCCGGCTCGAAGTGACCGACGACATGGACGACGTGACCCTCGACCTGCTCATCAGCGAACTCGACATCACCGCACAGGAGGTCTACCGCCTCCCCGGCCCGCTCGATCTGCGTGGGCTGTTCGACCTGTCCAAGATCGATCGCCCCGAACTGCACTTCCCCGCCCACGTTCCCAAGACCGCTGTGGCCTTCCAGCCCGCGGAGCAGAACGGTCGTGCCGACATCTTCGCCGCGATCCGAGCCGCCGACGTGCTCGTGCACCACCCCTATGAGTCGTTCGCGACGAGCGTGCAGGGCTTCCTCGAGCAGGCGGCGAAAGACCCGCATGTGCTCGCTATCAAGCAGACGCTGTATCGCACGTCCGGTGACAGCCCGATCGTGCAGGCGCTCATCGATGCGGCTGAGGCCGGCAAGCAGGTGCTGGCACTCGTCGAGGTCAAGGCGCGCTTCGACGAAGCCGCCAACATCGTGTGGGCGCGCAAGCTCGAAAAGGCCGGTGTACACGTCGTCTACGGCCTGGTCGGCTTGAAGACGCACTGCAAGCTCGCGCTGGTCATCCGCCAGGAAGACGGCGTTCTGCGCCATTACAGCCACGTCGGCACCGGCAACTACAACCCGAAGACGAGTCGCATCTACGAGGACTTCGGCCTGTTCACCGTCGATGATCAGGTGGGCCGCGACCTCACCCGTCTGTTCAACGAACTCTCCGGCTATGCGATCGAGAAGAAGTTCAAGCGGCTCCTGGTGGCTCCCCTGCACCTGCGCAAGAGTCTGCTGCGCCAGATCGACGCCGAGCGCCGGAACGCCCTCGACGGCAAGCCCTCCCGCATCCGCATCAAGGTCAACTCGATGGTCGACGAGCACATCATCGATGCGCTCTACCGCGCGAGCCAGGCCGGGGTGCCGGTGGAGGTATGGGTGCGGGGCATCTGCGCGATCAAGCCGGGCGTTCCCGGTATGAGCGAGAACGTCACCGTGCGCAGCATCCTGGGCCGCTATCTGGAGCACTCCCGGATCTTCTCGTTCCACAACGACGGCGACCCGCAGGTGTTCATCGGAAGCGCCGACATGATGCACCGCAATCTCGATCGCCGAGTGGAGGCCCTCGTGCGCATCGTGGCACCGGCGCACCTCAAGGAGATCGATGACCTC
>JAHIOK010000314.1 GCA_018895315.1 Actinomycetota bacterium
ACCGCGAGTGCTCACGTGTTCGGGGCGGGTCGCAATCTGCGCCACGGATCGAAGGTGCTCCCCGAACACGCTCGCGCGCACAATCGGGCGCTGGTGCTGCAGACCCTCTTCCACGCCGGTGCGATGAGTCGTGCCGATCTGGCCAGGGAGACCGGGCTGACGCGGGTGACGATCTCCGATCTTGTCGCCGAACTCATCGCAGACCTGTTCGTCACGGAGAAGGGCATGCGGGAGGGGTCTCGGCCCGGAAAGCCCGCGATGCTGATCGACATCGACCGCACCGGTCATCGCATCATCGGGCTCGACCTGTCCGGAAGCGACACGTTCGTCGGCGCGGTGCTCACGCTCGACGGCGACATCGTCGTGCGTCGCGAGGTGGCCCATCCCGGAGCCTCGGCCGATGTCGTCGACGTGGTTATCGCCCTTGCGAAAGCGCTCGTCGGCGATTCGCACGCCCCGGTGCTGGGCATCGGTGTCGGCACCCCCGGTGTCGTCGACGACCGGGGCGTGGTGCTTGCCGCCCCGGGACTGGGCTGGAGCGATTTCGACCTCGAAGGGGTTGTGACCGAAGCACTGCAGCTTCCGGTGCTGGTCGCCAACGACGCGAACGCGGCGGTGCTGGCCGAGTACACCTTCGGCGGCGCGGGAGATGATGTGCTCCTCGTCAAGGTCGGTCGCGGTGTCGGTTCCGGTCTGCTGGCGAGCGGTCAGCCCATGCGCGGCGGGCGCTTCGCCGCGGGAGAGATCGGCCATGTCACGGTCGGCACCGACGGTGGACCGACGTGTGTCTGCGGCAAGATCGGATGCCTCGAGGCCTGGCTGTCGGTGCCGGCGCTCGACGCGCGGTTGGCCGCGGCATCCGACGCGACTGCTCGTGAGAACGTGCTGCGCGACGCGGGGGAGCGGCTCGGGATCGCCCTCGCGCCCATCGTGGGCGTGCTCGATCTGTCGGAGGTCGTCCTCTCCGGCCCCCCTGAACTTCTCGACGGACCCCTCGCGAAAGCGACCGTCGAGACACTGCGCACCCGGACGCTCGCCGAGTTCCACGACGGCGTGCGGGTGCGGATGACGGCGCAAGGGCAGGACATCGTCCTGCGTGGCGCGGCCGTCATGATCCTCTCCGGTCAACTCGGCGTCTCGTAGCGCCGCGGCCACCGGAGACCCGCCATCCCCCCGGATGGGTCACATCACACCAAGAGAACGAAAGAAGGCACCATGAACAAGAAGATCGGAGCTCTCGCGCTGCTCGGCGCGACCGCTGTGGCACTTGCCGGCTGTGCAGGCGGCACTGGCAGCGGCGCCAGCGCCGCGACCGGAGAACTGACCGTGTGGTTGGTCGGCACCGACACCCCGCAGGACGCGCGTGACTACCTCGTCAAGACCTTCGCCGAGCAGAACTCGGGCTGGACGCTCAAGATCGAGCAGAAGACCTGGGCCGACACGAGCGACGCCTATGTCGCTGCGCTCTCGTCGAACGACTCGCCCGACGTGGTCGAGGTCGGCAACACTCAGGCCCAGGGATTCATCGCGCAGGGTCTGTTCGAGGACATCTCCGACATCAAGGACACCCTCGGCGGCGACAAGCTCCTCGACAGCTTCGTCACCCTCGGCTCCGACGGCGGCAAGCTCTACGCCGCTCCCTACTACGCCGGCTCGCGCATCGTGTTCTACTCGCCCTCGGTCTTCACCGGCACCGTCCCGACGACGCTCGACCAGTATGTCGCCGACGGTAAGAGCATGAAGACCAGCACGGTCTCGGGCATCTATGCGCCCGGCAAGGACTGGTACAACGCTCTGCCCTACATCTGGGCGAACGGTGGTGACATCGCGAAGAAGGACGGCGACACCTGGAAGGGCGAGTTCTCGAGCGCCGGCAGCATCAAGGGCCTCACCCAGCTGCAGGACGTCTACAAGAACGCGAACGTCGCACCCGCGGACGGCGACGAAGCAGACCCGCAGGTGCCGTTCTGCGCCGGTGAGGTCGGATTCCTCTCCGCTCCGGCGTGGGTGAAGTGGTCGATCCTCGCGGCTGCGGACGCGAAGGCGCCCGGATGCCCCGACACCTACGGCAAAGACCTGCAGGCGTTCGCGCTTCCCGGTGCCACCGCGGGTGAGGTCGCCCCCGTCTTCGCCGGCGGTTCGAACGTTGCCGTCGCGGCCAAGAGTGACGCGAAGGACAAGGCGAAGTCCGCGCTCGAGATCATGCTTTCCGAGGGGTACCAGAAGATCCTCGCGACCAACGGTCTGATTCCGGCCCTCACAAGCTTCGCGCAGTACCTGCCCCAGGATGCGATCACCGCTCAGGCGGCGAAGGCCGCTGCCAGCTCGAAGGCCGTTCCCGCGAGCCCGAACTGGGCGAACGTCGAATCGTCCGGTGTCATCAAGGATGCGCTCGTGAAGATCGCGCAGGGCGGCGACGTCACGTCGATCGCCAAGGATCTCGACTCGCAGGTCGAGGCCATCCTCAACAAGTAGCGAGCGTTGCTCGCCGGGCAGGGGTCCGGTTCGCCGAACCCCTGCCCGCCCACATCTCTCGGAAAGAGGCGCCATGGCCGAGGCGACCGTCACCACCGCATCTCTCGTCGCGCCCCGCGGCTCGCGCCGCGCGGCATCCCCCCCGCCCGCCTTCACCCCGCGCGAGAAGGCGCGCCGCCGCCGTGACGCGCGAGGAGCATGGACGCTCCTCGCACCGTCTGTCGTGATCCTCGCCGTGATGGTCGGGTACCCCGCCGTGCTGATGGTGATCCAGTCGTTCACCGACTACTCCATCAAGAACAAGGTGCAGGGCACCCTGCCGAACTTCGTGTGGTTCGACAACTACGTCGAGGTGTTCACGTCGTCGGACTTCCCGGTCGTGCTGATGCGCAGCCTCGGTCTGATGATCGTGCTGACCGTGCTGATCGTGACGTTCGGAGTGCTGACCGCGATCCTGATGACGCGGCTGGGGCGCGGCTGGCGCATCCTCGTTTCGGTCGGACTGCTCGTTGCCTGGGCGATGCCGCCGCTGGCGGCCACCGTCGTCTGGGGTTGGATCTTCGACACCCAGTACGGCGTGGTCAACTGGGCACTGAACACGATCACCGGCACCGAGAATTGGACCAACCACTCGTGGCTGCTCGATCCGTTCTCGTTCTTCATGGTGCTCATCGTCATCGTCGTCTGGCAGGGCGTGCCGTTCGTGGCCTTCACCACCTACGCGGCGCTCGGTCAGGTGCCGGGCGAAGTGCTCGAGGCATCCTCTCTCGACGGCGCCACCGGATGGAACCGATTCCGTCTGATCGTCTTCCCCTATCTGCGGAGCGTCTTGACCGTGATCCTCGTGTTGCAGATCATCTGGAACCTGAACATCTTCACGCAGGTGTACGCCCTGCAGAGTCGCGGCGGTCTGATCTCTGAGACGAACGTTCTCGGCACCTACCTCTTCCGGCAGGGTATCGGCGAGTTCGGGGTAACCAGCGCGATCGGCGTGACCATGGTGATCCTGTTGCTCGCCCTCTCGTGGGGCTACGTGCGCACGACCCTCAAGGAGGAGGAACTGTGAGCTACCAAGTCACAGCGGCGACGCAGCTCGGCACCGTCGGTGTCGACGAGGTGCTCGACGAAGGCAGGCCGCCGAAGCGCGGCTCCATCGAGGTGCGACGACCATCGGGGCGCCGCATCCTCACGCGCACGCTGCTGAATATCGCGGCCCTCGTGGTCTTCGTCTGCTCTGTCTTCCCTGTGTACTGGATGCTGAACATGTCGTTCACGCAGGGCCGGAGCATCATCAGCCGTACGCCGAGTCTGATTCCGCTCGACTTCACGTTCCAGAACTACCTCACGGCGTGGACGCGCGAAGCGGCGCCCGGTCAGACCGACTTTCCGCACGCGCTGCTGACTTCGATCATCGTCACCGGCGGCGTGCTGATCTTCACTCTCCTGTTCGCTTTCCTCGCCTCCATCGCGGTCGCACGTTTTCATTTCCGCGGCCGACGCGGGTTCATCGTCTCGGTGCTGATCATCCAGATGATCCCGGGCCAGGCGATGATGTTCACGATTTACGGCATGATCGACGACTGGCGCCTGGTCAACACGCTCCTCGGCCTCGGCATCGTCTACCTCGCCACCGTCATCCCCTTCACGATCTGGACTCTGCGCGGCTTCGTGGCCGGCGTCCCCGCCGAGTTGGAGGAGGCGGCCATGATCGATGGCTGCACCAAGCCGCAGGCATTTTGGCGGGTGACCTTCCCGCTGCTGGCTCCCGGACTGGTATCGACCGGTATTTTCGCCTTCATCCAGGCGTGGAACGAGTTCGTGATGGCGCTGCTGCTGATGAAGGGCTACAACCTCACTCTGCCGACGTGGCTCAACTCGTTCCAGTCGGCGACCGAGGCCACGAACTGGGGCGCGGTGATGGCGGCGTCCACACTGATCTCGGTGCCCGTGGTGATCTTCTTCCTCATCGTGCAGGGGCGGATGACCGGTGGCCTCGTGGCCGGGGCGGTCAAAGGCTGATGCGCGTCGCGAAACTCGGGGAGCACGGCTCGTGAGAATAGGACTCGACGTCGGTGGAACCAAGACCGACGCGGTGGCTGTCGACGACACCGGCACGATCATCGGCCGGGTGCGGCAGGCGACCGGATGGGGCCCGGACGCCGTGGCCCGCACGATCGTGGAGGCCGTCGCGGCCCTCGGTCGCGTTCCCGGCGTCGATGCCTCGGCGTTCCGATCGGTCGGGGTCGGCATCCCCGGGCAGGTCGAACCCGGAACGACCCGCGTGCTGCATGCGGTCAACCTCGGCGTCGACGAACTCGATCTGGACACCGCAATCGGCTCGGCGCTCGCGCTGCCGGTGCGGGTCGAGAACGATGTGAAGGCCGCGGCCCTCGGGGCGCACGCCCTGCACGGCGGTTCGGGCACCATGGCCTACCTCAACCTCGGCACCGGGATCGCGGCGGGCATCGTGGTGGACGGCGACCTGTGGCGGGGAGCCCGGGGCGCGGCGGGCGAGGTCGGACACATCTCGGTCGATCCGGGCGGCCCCCGCTGCCGCTGTGGCCAGCGCGGATGCATCGAGGCCTTCGCCGGGGGAGCGGCGATCGCGGAGCGGTGGGCTGTGCCCGGCAGCCTGCCGGTGCGCGACGTCTTCGACGCGGCAGATGCCGGCAATCCGCACGCTCGCACGCTCCGTGCGGGGCTGGCCCGCGGGGTGGCCGCCGCCGTCCGCATCCTCGTTCTGACGGCGGACGTCGACATCGTCATCCTGGGCGGCGGCATTTCGGCGCTCGGAGACCGGCTCATGGCGGATGTCTCTGCGGAGCTGAGCGCGAGCGCCCAAGCCTCGTCGTTCCTTCGTTCGCTGCGGCTCGACGAGCGGGTCGAACTGCTCCCCGCCGGTTCTCCCGCAGCCGCTCTGGGCGCCGCCCTCGTCGGCGCATCGCTCGACACAGAAGGAGCACTGGCCCGTGGCTGAGATCGTGATCGTGGAATCCGCGGCCGACGCGGGAGGCCTCGTCGCCGACGAGATCGTCCGGCTCGTGCGTACACGGCCCGATGCCGTGCTGGGGCTCGCCACCGGCTCGACCCCACTGCCGGTCTACGACGCGCTGCGATCCCGGCTGAGCGGAGTGGACGTCTCGCGGGTGCGCGGGTTCGCCCTCGACGAGTACGTCGGCATCGACCCGAGGCATCTCGAGAGCTATCGCAACGTGATCTTCCGCGAAGTGGTCGAACCTCTCGGCCTCGACCCTGCGCGCGTTCGCGTGCCCGATGGGTCGCTCGAGGGCATCGCGCATGCCGGGGACGATTACGAAGCAGCGCTCGCCGACGCCGGGGGCGTCGACCTGCAGATCCTCGGGATCGGCACCGACGGCCACATCGGCTTCAACGAGCCGGGGTCGTCGTTCGCGTCGCTGACGCGGGTGAAGACCTTGACCGCGCAGACCCGAGCCGACAACGCCCGGTTCTTCGACCACCCCGACGACGTGCCGATGCACTGCATCACGCAGGGCCTCGGCACGATCCTGCGGGCAAAGCACCTCGTGCTGCTGGCCTTCGGCGCGGCCAAGGCCGAAGCGGTCGCCGGTGCCGTCGAAGGTCCCGTGACCGCGTCCCTCCCCGGTTCGGCGATCCAGCTGCACCCGCACGTCACGGTGGTGGCCGATGAGGCAGCCGCCTCACAGCTGCGCTTCGCGGACTACTACCGCTACACGTGGGCGCACAAACCGGAGTGGCGGGAGCTGTAGTCGGGGCGCGCGCCGGCCACCACGGCGCCGAGCACATCACAATCGAGGCCGAGAAGCTCAGCAGCACCGGAATGCGAAGGGCTCAATTCCAGAACTGCGGGCGCAGCAGATCGATCAGCGGCGCGAGCGGAAGCGCGGATGCCTCGGCCTCGGTGATCCACCGCATCTCTTCGATCTCGGCGCGTGCCTGCACCGCTGCAGGGTCGAGGTCGACGGCGAAGCAATCCGCGACGAGGACATGTCCGGCCTCGTTCGCAGCCTGGGTGACGTACCGCCCGAGCGGGCGGAGGTCATCCACGGACACCGTCGCCCCGAGCTCTTCGTCGAGCTCTCTCACGAGTGTCTCGGCGGGAGTCTCGCCCGGCTCGGGTTTGCCGCCCGGTTGCATGAAGCACTCGGTGCCGCGTTTGCGCACGACGAGCAGACGGCCCGCGGCGTCCACGATCACGGCCGCACTCACCTGGATTTCGGGCGCCCCCGTCACGGTGCGAAGACCTTGCCGGGGTTGAGGATGCCGGCCGGGTCGAAGACCCGGGCGATGTCGCGCTGCAGCTGCCACTGATCGTCGCCGAGCTCATCGGCGAGCCAGCGCTGCTTGAGTACTCCGATGCCGTGTTCGCCGGTCAGCGTGCCGCCGAGGCGGAGGGCCGCGCGGAACAGGTCGTCGGCGGCATCCCAGATGATCTGCGGCACCTCAATGCCGTCGAAGATGAAGTTCGGGTGCAGATTGCCGTCACCGGCGTGCGCGACCGTCGGGATCACGATGTCGTAGGCGCGCTCGACGCGGGCGATTTCGTCGAACATCGCGGGCAGCGCGCTCCGCGGCACGGAGACGTCTTCGATCAGGGCTCTTCCGAGGGATTCCATGGCGGGATGCATCGCCCGACGGATCGCGAGCAGGCGGTCGCCCTCGGCGGGGTCGTGCGAGAGCGCGACGACCCCGCCGGCATCCGCGAGAGTCGTCGCGATCGCGTCGGCTTCCGCTGCGGCGGCCGGTCCGTCGGTCTGGATCGTGAGCTGCGCGGCTCCGGGGGTGGGCGGGTCGAGGTGCAGCAGGGCGTGCACGGCCGCGAGGCTCGCGGCATCCATGAGTTCCATGATCGACGGCTGGGCGCCGGATGCGGTGACAGCCGCGGACGCTTCAGCCGCCGTGCGCACGTCGGGGAAGGTGGCGGCGATCGTGCATACCGCACCGGGAATGAGTCGGCGGAGCTTGAGGGTGGCGCCGACGATCACGCCCAGCGTTCCTTCCGATCCGATGAACAGCGATGTGAGGTCGAGGCCCGTGACGCCCTTCACACTGCGATGCCCGAGGTGCAGGAGGCGCCCGTCGGCGAGGACGACGTCGAGGCCGAGTACGGCATCGCGCACGACGCCGTACTTCGCACACAGGAGACCGCCGGCCCCGGTGGCGATGTTGCCGCCGACCGTCGAGATCGCGCGGCTCGCCGGGTCGGGGGCCCACCATACGCCGTGCTCGGCGAGTGCCGCGTTCAGCTCGGCATTGAGGATGCCGGGCTCGACCACGGCGAGGAGGTCGTCGGGCCGCACCTCGAGGATCCGGGTCATGCCACGCACCGAGAGTGCGATCTCGCCCGGTCCCGCGTTTGCGCCGCCCGCGAGTCCGGTGCGCGCGCCCTGAGTGACGACGGGGGTGCCCGTCTCGCTCGCGATGCGCAGAACCGCCTGCACATCGGCGACGGATGCCGCGTGCACGACAGCGAGCGGCGTTCCGGCGGCGCCGTGGCCGGACTTGTCTGCACGGGCCTCGTCGAGGGCGGCGTCAGCAGTGTCGACGAGGTCTCCGAGCTCAGCTCGCAGGCGCGCGACGACGTCGGACACGGCTAGGTCACTCACGCGAAGCGGCGGCGCCCGGCGATCGCGCCCGCTGTGACGGCGATCACGGCGAAGACGAGACCCACCCAGGTGAGGCCCATGCTCCACCAGGCCATCGTGGCGGCGACGTAGACGAGCAGTTCGACGACGCCTCGCACGAACGGATGCACCGCCAGCACGGCGCGCGGCGAAACGAACAGGGCCCAGATCAGGATCGCGAGCCCCGGGGCCC
>JAHIOK010000315.1 GCA_018895315.1 Actinomycetota bacterium
CGTTGCGCGAGGTCCTGGGGCTGCTGCGCGACTCGTACTGCCGCACCATCGGCATCGAGTACATGCACATGCAGGACCCGCGCCAGCGCCGCTGGATGCAGGAGCGGCTGGAGACCGGCTGGGCCCGGACCCCGCGCGAGGACCAGCTGCGCATCCTGCGTCGGCTCAACGCCGCCGAGGCCTTCGAGACGTTCCTGCAGACCAAGTACGTCGGCCAGAAGCGGTTCAGCCTGGAGGGCGGCGAGTCCGTCATTCCGCTGCTCGACCAGATCCTGCAGGGCGCGGCTCAGGCCGGACTCGAAGGCGCCGCGATCGGCATGGCCCACCGCGGGCGTCTGAACGTGCTCACGAACATCGCAGGAAAGACATACGGCCAGGTATTCCGAGAGTTCGAGGGCTCGGTCGCCGTCGGCAGCAAGAGCGGATCGGGTGACGTCAAGTACCACCTCGGCACCGAGGGCACCTTCGTCGATGATCGCGGCGAAGAGCTGCCGATCCTGCTCGCGGCGAATCCCTCGCACCTCGAGACCGTTGACGGAGTGCTCGAAGGCATCGTGCGGGCCAAGCAGGACCGCAAGCCCATCGGCACGTTTTCGTGGTTGCCGATCCTCGTTCACGGCGACGCCGCGTTCGCCGGCCAGGGCGTGGTCGTCGAGACGCTGCAGATGTCGCAGTTGCGCGGCTACCGCACCGGCGGCACGATCCACGTCGTCATCAACAACCAGGTCGGCTTCACGACCTTGCCGCAGGATGGCCGCACCTCGGTGTACGCCACCGATGTGGCAAAGACCATCCAGGCGCCGATCTTCCATGTCAACGGCGATGACCCCGAGGCGGTCGTGCACGTGGCGGAAGTCGCGTCCCGCTATCGCGAGGAGTTCCACCGCGACGTCGTGATCGACCTGGTCTGCTACCGTCGCCGCGGCCACAACGAGGGCGATGACCCCTCGATGACGCAGCCGCTGATGACGAACCTGATCGAGGCGAAGCGTTCGGTGCGGCGCCTCTACACCGAGTCTCTCGTCGGCCGCGGTGACATCACCGAGGCGGAATACGAACAGGCCAAGCGCGACTTCCAGACGCGCCTGGAGATCGCGTTCGCCGAGACGCACGCGGCCGAAACCGGCACCTCACCCGTTGTGACCCCCGAGATGTCAGTCGAGCCGGTCACCGGCGAGCCCGACACCACCGGAGTCTCCACCGATGTCGTGCACCTCATCGGCGACGCGTTCATCAACAAGCCCGAGGGCTTCACCGTGCACGCGAAACTCCAGCAGCTGTTGGAGAAGCGCCACGATATGAGCCGCAACGGCGCCGTCGACTGGGCATTCGGCGAACTCCTCGCGTTCGGATCCCTCCTGCTGGAAGGCACGAACGTGCGCCTCGCCGGTCAGGATTCGCGCCGCGGTACGTTCGTGCAGCGCCACTCGGTGCTCGCCGATCGTGCGAATGGTCAGGAGTGGATTCCGCTCGCCAACCTCGCCGACAACCAGGGCCGGTTCTGGGTCTACGACTCACTGCTCAGCGAGTACGCAGCCATGGGATTCGAATACGGGTACTCCGTTGAGCGCTCGGACGCGCTCGTGCTGTGGGAAGCCCAGTTCGGCGACTTCGGCAACGGCGCTCAGTCCGTGATCGATGAGTACATCTCGGCCGCCGACCAGAAGTGGGGCCAGCAGTCGGGTGTCGTCCTGCTGCTGCCGCACGGCTACGAGGGTCAGGGTCCCGATCACTCGTCGGCCCGTATCGAGCGGTACCTCCAGATGTGCGCGCAGGACAACATGACCGTGGCTCGCCCGTCGACCCCCGCGTCGTACTTCCACCTGCTGCGCCGACAGGCCTACGCGAAGCCCCGCCGACCGCTCATCGTCTTCACGCCGAAGGCCATGCTGCGTCTGCGCGGAGCGACGAGCCCCGTCGAGGACTTCGTCAACGGCAAGTTCGAGCCGGTACTCGACGATGATCGCGCGATCGATAAGTCGGCCGTGAAGCGGGTACTGCTGCACGCCGGGAAGATCCACTGGGATCTGCGCGGAGAGCTCGAGAAGAAGCCCAATCCAGAGATCGCCCTGGTGCGTCTGGAGCAGTACTACCCGGCACCGATCGCCGAACTCAACACGGTGATCGACAGTTACCCGAACGCCGAACTGGTGTGGGTGCAGGACGAGCCCGAGAACCAGGGCGCGTGGCCGTTCATCGCGCTCGAGGTCACCAAGCACCTGCACGGTCGCACGATCCGCCGTGTCTCCCGCGCCGCGGCCGCGGCCCCCGCGACCGGCTCACCAAAGGTGCACGCCGTCGAGCACGCCGCGATCATGGAGCGTGCCCTCACTCTGTAGACGTCGAAATCACGATGAGCGGATGCCTCGGCATCCGCTCATCGTCGTTTCAGGTCGGCATCCCGATGTCACCAGGGGCCACTGCCGTCTCAGCGGCTGCGCGCGAACAGACTGCGGGCGACGGCGACATATTCCGCAGGCGAAGCATCGGGCAGGTAGGCGCGTCCGACGGCCGAGCCGATCATCGGGAGTGCGACCGGGTCGGAGTACGCCATGTAGAGCGTGCGGTACTCGGGGTGGAACTTGCTCTTGAAGCTGAACAGCGAAGCGAAGCCATAGACCGGTTCGAGCACCTCGCCGAACCAGGCGAGGAAGGACGAGACCACGGTCGGGTGCGGTTCGGGCTCTCCAGCGAGGAGCGGCTTGGTCGCGAGTGGAGCGCCGGAGAGGCTCAGCACGCGGACGCCGTCCGCCTTCATCCGCAGCGCCGCGGACGCGATGAGGAACTCCATGACTCCGTTCGGGGCGCCGTCACGACGGCGCATGAAGTCGAGTGTCCAGCCGTCGATGACGCCGTCCCGCCACGACGGCATCCAACTGGTCACGGCTTGCAGCCGCCCGTCGGTGTCGATCGCGAGGAGCAGCGCGACGTCCGGGTCGTTGAGTTCCTCGAGACCGCCGAGCGTGAACCCCATCTCGGGCAGCGAGCGCTCGGCGACCCACTGCTCACTGATCTGGATGATCTGCTGCGACAAGGCCACGGGCAGGTCTGCCCACGTGGTCCATTCGGCACGGATGCCTTCGCGTTCGGCGCGATTGAAGGGATGGCGCACTTTCTGCCACGACTTGCCGACCATTTCGAGATCGGGCAGATGCATCACGGTTTCTTCACCGACCGAGGCGGTCTGCCACCCCATCTCCGAGAAGACCGGCAAGAACTCGTCGTGGATGCTGTAGAAGACCGGCTGCCACCCGCGCGCGATGCAGAAGTCAGCGAACTCGCGCACGGTCTCGGCAGCACGGTCGGGTGTACAGAGCGGATCCGCCACGGTCAGGGCGACCCCATTCACGACGCGGTACGCCACTGCGGCCTCGAGGTCGTCGCTGAACCAGTGCTCGTTGCCTTCCCACGTTCCGAGGAATCCCAGTGTGCCGCCGCCGCGTCGCAGCAGTGTGCGGTACCGGACATTGGTCGTCAGCGAGCTTGCGGTCGGTCCCGACGTCGAGCGAAAGAGGCGCATGATCATCACGACGACCACGATCCAGAACAGCACACCGACCCATTGGTAGACGAAGAGAGCCGGGCCTTGGTGCGGATACGGCGGCTGCGCGATGCCTTGCAGGAACGCGGGCGGCACGAAGCGGCGCACCGCCTCCACCAGCAGATCAGCCGCGGTGGGCGGTGTGTCGAACGCACGGCGCAGCAGCGACTCCGCGACCACGAAGAGCGCTACGCACACGGCGAAAGCGATGCCGACAACGATGACCGCAGCGCGGACGGCACGTCGCGGTGCGCGCACCTGGAATCTACGCCGCGAGATCACCAGAAGCATGATGACCACGATCGGTACCACGACCGAGCCGATGAACCAGAACGCGTACTTCAGCGCGGCCCCATCGACCGGTTCGACGAGGAACACCTGGCCGAACGTCACCGAAAGAATGGCGAGAGCGGCCAGCGCCGCGTTCACAGCGACGGCGAGCACCCAGGCGGCGCGACGTCCACGGCGCAGCCCCCACGCGGCGATCACGAGAAGCACCAGCGGCACGATGGCCAGCAGCGCCGGGCCGACGCCACGCGTGACCAGGAGGGCGATCTGGTGGTCGCAGACGGGAACGTAGCGCGCCGCGCATCGGTCGATGAGGCTCTGGTTGAACTGGGAGAAGGAATCCGCCACGAGCGACAGCGGCCCGCGTCCGCCACCACCGACCAACGCGGCGAGCGGGCCGAGCCCGGTGACCGCGACGACGGCGCCGACGAGGGACCGGGTCTCACGCGTGGAGCTGTGGTGCCACGGCCGACGAGGGATCCCCCGCGCCAGCCATCGCCCGAATCCGAGGCCGAGCAGGGCACTGAGCAGGCGGTACCACCACTCGACGTCGCCGGCGTAGAGGGCGAACATGCCGAGGACGGCGAATACGACGACGCGGATGCGGCGACGCCAGAGCGCGTCGGCGAGCCCGGAGGCCGCCACGATTGCGCCGGCGATAGCGATCGTGGGGTCGAGCACGACCGACTCCGAGGCCGCGATGTTCAGGTCGGGCAGGGCATTGACGCCGAGCTCGATGATGCCGCCGAGTATGACCGCCCCCACTCCGGTGACGAGCATCGACAGCAGCACCCGGGCCGAGCCGAGGATGCGCTCGGCCCCCGCGAGCACCGTGAGTGCGAGGAGCACGGCGACGACGGCATCCACGGGAGAATCGGAGAAGACCAGCGCCGTAACGACCCGGCCCCACTGGAGGGGATACGCGATCGAGTCGGGACTCCAGCCGAGCAATGCCGGAACGGGCTCGCCCCACAGCGCGCCCGTTGCGATCGCCCCGAGGAGCACGAGGATGGCGAATCCGACCGCGACAGGACTCGTTCGCAGGTAGCCACGCAACAGCGTCGCCCACGCGGCGCGCCGCCTGTGACGTGGAGCGCGTCGCTCATCATCGACGCGTGTCGGGGCATGAGCCGTCATCGTTTTGTTCTCTCCCCGTTGTCAACCGGAGAGATCGTAGCCGGTTCGCCCGCGAATTCGCCTGGCGGTTACTTCGTGGGTGACCTGGCGGCTCCTCAGTGCGTGGCTTGCACGGCCCGAAGCGTCGCCAGAACCTGGTCGCGCAGTTCCTCCGGAGCAGCTTCCTTGCAGGAGCGCGCCAGCACCTCGGTCAACGTGCGCGAGACGAGGGCCTCGTCGTTGCAACCCGGGCAGTTCGCCAGATGCTCGGCGATATCCGCCTGCTCCGTCTTGCACACTTCGTTGCGGAGGTACTCCTCCAGGTCACGTCGCGCTTTCTCACAACCGCAGTCGCTCATTTCCCCACCCTCGCCGAGGCGTTCGTCGCGCCCCGCTCTTTCGTGGTCGCGGTGTCGATGCCCCGCTCCCGTGCGTAGTCCCCGAGCATCTCGCGAAGCAAGCGCCTGCCACGGTGCAGGCGGCTCATGACCGTTCCGATCGGGGTCTTCATGATGTCGGCGATCTCCTGATAGGCGAAGCCCTCGACGTCTGCCAGGTACACCGCCAACCGGAAATCCTCCGGAATCGACTGCAAGGCATCTTTCACGACCGATGCGGGCATCCGGTCGATCGCCTCCGCCTCGGCCGAGCGCGAACTCGTCGCGGTCGTCGATTCCGCTCCCCCGAGCTGCCAGTCCTCGAGGTCGTCGATGGTGCCCTGATAGGGCTCCCGCTGCTTCTTGCGATACGTGTTGATGTACGTGTTCGTCAGGATGCGGTAGAGCCAGGCCTTCAGATTGGTCCCCTGGGTGAACGTCCCCCATGAGGCGAAAGCCTTGACGAACGTCTCCTGGACGAGGTCGGCGGCATCGGCGGGGTTACGCGTCATGCGCATGCCCGCCGCATAGAGCTGGTCCATGAAGGGGAGGGCCTGCTCTTCGAATTGTGTGCGCGCCACAGCTGCGGCGTCAGACTGATCGTTCATCACGCGCCAGTCTACGTGCGGGTGTTCCGAGGCCACCCGAGGTCGTTCCATCGTCGCGATCACGTCGCTCCTCCCCTCGGTCATCTGAGCGTTCAGTAGGGTAGAACCCGATGACCACCCATCGATATTCCCCCGACGTGTCGCACGGTTCCGCTTCCGGCGCCTCGCGAGGCTGGCACGCCCCCGTTGCGCGTGGACCTCTGAACGCCACGGTGACGGTTCCGGGGTCGAAGTCGCTCACGAACCGTGAGCTGGTCCTCGCGGCATTGGCCGATGCGCCGAGCCGACTGATTGCTCCGCTGCACTCAGAGGACTCCGCGCGGATGGTCGACGCGCTGCGGACGCTCGGGGTGGGCGTCGCGCCCGAGACGGGTGCGGGTGCATTCGGCGACGACCTCGTCGTCACCCCGGCGTGGCCCCTGCACGGCGGCACGGTTGACTGCGGACAGGCGGGCACCGTGATGCGTTTCGTGGCGCCCCTCGCGGGTTTCGCGCACGGCGAAGTCACTCTCACGGCGCACGAGAGCGCACTGCATCGGCCGATGGGCGCGATGATCAAAGCGCTTCGCGACGTCGGTGTCGACATCGACGACGGGGGCAACTGGGCACTCCCCTTCACCGTGCGCGGCCACGGGCACGTCCGAGGCGGCGAAGTCACGATCGACGCGAGCGCGTCGAGCCAGTTCGTGTCCGGCCTTCTTCTCGCCGCGCCCCGCTTCGATGTCGGTCTGCACCTCGTGCACCGCGGCGAGCGCCTGCCGAGCATGCCGCATATCGACATGACGATCGAGACACTCGCGCACCGCGGCGTGCACGTCGAGCGACCCGCACACGGCGAATGGATCGTCCCGGCCGGCCCGATCCGCAGCAAGGACGTGCACCTCGAACCCGACCTCTCCAACGCTGCCCCGTTCCTGGGCGCGGCCATGATCGTCGGCGGGTCGGTCTCGATCACGGGCTGGCCCGCGCATTCGACGCAGTCGGGAGCGATGCTCACCGACATTCTGAGTCTCATGGGAGCGCGTACCTCGCGTCGCGGCGGCGTGCTGACCGTGACCGCCGGAGACCGGATCGCCGGCGTCGACCTCGACCTGTCGGCCGCCGGTGAACTCACACCGACGATCGTCGCCCTCGCCGCATTCGCCGATGCACCCTCGACGCTCTACGGCATCGGACACATCCGCGGCCACGAGACGGATCGCATTTCCGCCCTCGCCACGGAGCTGCGGGCGGTCGGTGGCGAGGCGCAGGAACTGGACGATGGCATCCGCATCGTGCCGCGGCCACTGCACGGCGGGCGCTGGCGCGCGCACCACGACCACCGCATGGCGACCACCGGGGCCATGGTCGGGCTCGTCGTACCGGGCGTCGAGATCGACGACATCGGCACCACGGCCAAGACGATGCCGGAGTTCCCTCAGCTCTGGCAGGCGATGCTCGACGGCTCCCACGCCGGGTCCTGACGCCGTGACGTTCGAACCCGCATCCTCGGCATCGCGCCGCACGAGACGAGCACTGTGAGCTGGCTCACCGACGACGATGACGAGCCGGAGTTCGACGAGGCCGACATCCGGATGCGCCCCAACCCGAAGGCCAACCGCCCGCGCACGAAGCGGCGCCCGGCGCACAACGATGCACGCATCGGTCGGGTGCTCGGCGTCGACCGGGGCCGCTACACGGTGCTCCTCGACGAAGACACAGACGACGAGCACGAGGTGTCGTCGGTGCGAGCCCGCGAGCTACGCAAGCAGCCCATCGTCACGGGCGACCATGCGCGCATCGTCGGAGACACATCCGGTGACGTCGGATCGCTGAGCCGCATCGTCGGCATCGAGGAGCGCGTCACGCTCCTCCGACGCAGCGCCGACGACACCGACCAGGTGGAGCGGATCATCGTCGCCAACGCCGATCAGATGCTGGTGGTGGTGGCTGCGGCCGATCCCGAGCCCCGCGCGCGGCTCGTCGACCGCTATCTGGTCGCCGCGCTGGATGCCGGCATCCGGCCACTTCTCGTCGTCACCAAGACCGACATCGCCGACCCGACGGACTTTCTGACCCATTTCGACGGACTCGACCTCGATGTGTTCACGAGTTCGCGCGGCGAGATGCCGCTCGAACGGATCGGCGCGGCGCTCGTGGGCCATTCCACGGTGTTCGTGGGGCACTCCGGAGTCGGCAAATCGACGCTCGTCAACGCCCTTGTACCCAGCGCCCTCCGCGCCACCGGGCACGTCAACACCGTCACGGGTCGCGGACGACACACGTCCTCGTCGACCGTCTCGCTCCGCTACCGCGGCGAGGGCGGGTCGGGATGGGTCATCGACACTCCGGGTGTGCGCTCCTTCGGCCTCGGGCACGTCGACCCGAGGCACATCATCGACGCATTCACCGAGCTCGCGCTCATCGCCGAGACCTGCCCCCGCGGATGCACGCATCTGCCGGATGCCCCGGATTGCGCGATCATCGAGGCCGTACAGGCCGGACGTCTGGGGCCGACGGGTGCCGCGAGACTCGACTCATTGCAGCGTCTGCTCGCGACCTTCGCCGATCCGCGGCGGTCATCGCAGGACTGAGCCGCGTCTGGCCGACCGGGAACCGGACTACGCCGCGTCGATACCGAGGAGCTTGCGCAGCCGCGCGACGTGGCCGGTGGCCTTGACGTTATAGAGCGCCTGCACGATCACGCCCTTCTCATCGATCACGAACGTCGAGCGCAGGACGCCCTCGATGACCTTGCCGTAGTTGACCTTCTCGCCCCATGCACCGTACGCGTCGTGCACGGCGTGGTCGGGGTCGCTCAGCAGCGAGAAAGTGAGACCGTCGCGCTCGCGGAACGTGCGCAGAGTGGCCGTCTCGTCGCGCGAGACGCCCAGCACCGTGTATCCGGCGCCCTGGAGCGAGCCCATGCTGTCACGGAAGTCGCAGGCCTGGGTCGTGCACCCGGGTGTCATGGCCGCGGGGTAGAAGTAGAGCACCACGCGCCGACCGCGCAGATCGCTCAGAGCGACGGGCACGCCGTCCTGGTCGGAGAGAGTGAAATCGGGGGCCGAGGCGCCGGGTTCGAGCTGAGTCACGACACCCAGCCTATGCCGGAGGGCCGTCGACGTCGCCGTGCTCTGCCGGTGCCGCGCGCCTATCCGCGCCTGCGCGCTTCACCGCGGCGAATAGCAGGACCAGCGCCACGACGGCCGGTATGGCCAGAAGGATGCCGGTCACGGGGTGCGCGTACGCCCCGGTGGCCGCGCCCAGTGCCACCGCGAGGATGAGAGCCTGCGTGACGATCCCGCCGGAGCGCCCCCACGACACCCCGCGCCAGGTGGCCACCGCGAAGGCGGCAACGGCGGCCGCTCCGAGCGCGGTCATCACAGCCAGCGCGACGGCACTCGTCGGCGAATCGATGTCTCCCGCCGCCAGGGCGACGAACTGCCACATCACGAGCCCCGCGATAGCGACGGCTTCGAGTCCGAGCAGGACTGCGGCGAGGCGGGCGGCTATGGGAGTGCGCATTTTCCGACGATATCCCCGATATTGAGCGTCTGTTTTGTACGAAGACTCCACCGTATGCGGCAACTGCTCAGCAAATCGCACAGAAACGAGACGCTCGAACCCTTGATTCGACCCGCGCGCTGTGAAAGCATTGGGAAGTTGTGTGCTCCCACAGCGGCGTGGGGCGAGCATCTGCTCGCGCACCACACAGGGTACCGGACTTCGCTCCGGCCCTGGACCACACCCGATACGTCCACTGGCATCAAGGAGCACCACCATGGACTGGCGAGACAAAGCCGCATGCCTCACCGTCGATCCCGAACTGTTCTTCCCCGTCGGGAACACCGGTCCAGCCGTCGACCAGATCGAAAAAGCCAAGATGGTGTGCGCACGATGCACCGTCACCGAGGTCTGCCTGCAATACGCCCTCGAGACCGGTCAGGACTCCGGTGTCTGGGGTGGACTGTCCGAAGACGAGCGCCGCGCTCTGAAGCGTCGAGCCGCCCGCGCACGCCGCGCCTCCTGAACCGTCGCGTCCGCGGCATCCCGCCCTGCTCCGCGGGCCGCTGAGCCGCGGACGCGCCCCGATCAGTCGATGATCGTCATCTGATCGGTGCGCGTCGGCGGCTCGATGTAACGCAGAGGAATGTCGATCGTGACCTCTGTCCCGCTACCCACCAGCGTGTGCCAGTCGATCGTGCCGCCGAGCTCTCCCTGAATCAGCGTGCGCACGATCTGGGTGCCGAGGCCTCGGCCGACCTGACCTTCGGGAAGTCCCACTCCAGTGTCGCGCACGCGCACCGCGAGGCCCTCGGGCGACCGCTCTGCGATGATCTCCACTTCCCCTTCCTTGCCCGCGAGGCCGTGCTCGACGGCGTTCGTCACGAGCTCGGTGAGTGCGAGGGCAAGCGGAGTGGCGTACTCGCTCGGGAGAGTTCCGAACCGTCCGACGGTGCGGGTCTGCGCACGCGTCCCCGCGCCCGCGGCAACTTCCGCGATCAGACGGAGCACGCGATCGAACACCTCGTCGAACTCCACGGTCTGCGCAAGCCCCTCCGAGAGCGTGTCGTGCACGACGGCGATCGCCGAGACCCTCCGCATGGCGTGAGTCAGCGCGTCACGCGCCTCTTCCGAGTGCGTGCGACGTGCCTGGATGCGCAGGAGGGAGGCCACGGTCTGCAGGTTGTTCTTGACCCGGTGATGGATCTCGCGGATCGTGGCGTCCTTGGTGATCAGTTCCTGGTCGCGATGACGGAGTTCGGTGACATCGCGGCACAGCATCACAGCACCGATGCGCGTGCCGTGGTCGCGGAGCGGAATTGCTCGGAGCGACACGGTGACGCCGCGGGCTTCGATGTCGGTGCGCCACGGCGCCCGTCCGGTGACCACCACGGGAAGCGATTCGTCGAACTCCCGGTTGGTCGGCAGGATCTTCGTGATCACCTCGATCAGCGATTCGCCTTCGAGCTCGTCGTCGAATCCCATGCGGTTGAATGCCGACAGCGCGTTGGGGCTCGCGAAGGTGGTGACGCCATCCACGTCGAGTCGGATGAGGCCGTCAGAGGCACGTGGGGCTCCCCGGC
>JAHIOK010000316.1 GCA_018895315.1 Actinomycetota bacterium
CCGAGACGTCGGTGATCTTGCCACCCGAGACGGTGATCTGCACCTGCACGGCGCCGTAGCGAGTGTTGGCAGGCTTCCCCTTGTAGGTGCCGTCTTTCAGCCCGCTGGAGGCAGCGGCGCTCCCCGAGGACGAGGACGCGGATGAGGATGAGGACGACGAGGATGCCGCGGTGCCGGGCGCCGCGGCGGAGGCCGAAGGCGCCGACCCCGATGTCGTGGTTCCCGCCGCTCCTGTCGTCGTGGTGTTCGAGCCGATCTGCGCGACGGGCGCGCTCGTTTCGCCGAGGGACGTGCGATAGCTGAACAGCAACACCAGCCCGCTGAGGGTGGCCAGGATGCCGTAGACGATCTTCTTCATGATCAGGTCTCCGATTCGAGATGCGCCGTGCTCAGACGGCGAAGGCTTCGCGGTGGATACGGTCGGAGGGAACGCCGGCGGCGCGAAGGTCGTCCCGCAGGGAATCCATCCACGGAATCGGCCCGCAGAGGAACACGTCGTACGACGCGAGGTCGGGCGTGAGATGGCGGATGAGGTCGGCGCCCTTCCACGCGGCGTGCGTCGCGGGCAGCCAGGTGGAGCCCGACCGGGCACGTGGCCCGTCGAGGGTGTAGTGCTGCACGCCGCGGCTTGCCACGAGCCGGCCGATCGCGCCGCGGCGCAGCCCTTCGCTGTCGACATGGTCGCGGGTGATCAGTGTGGCCGCACCCCGCGCATAGGCCTCGCCCTCGAGGAGAGCGACGAGGGGAGCGACGCCCGCTCCCGCACCGATCATGAGCATCTTCGTGCCTTGGCGGGCACTGCCGGTCATGTGTCCGTAGGGTCCTTCGAAGACAACCCGGGTGCCGCGGCGCAGCCTGGTGAGCCGCTGAGTGCCGTCGCCGACGATGCGAGCCGAGATCGTCATCGCGTCTCCGCGCGGAGCGGCGGCGAGCGAGAACGGGTGGCCCCGCATCCATCCGGCTCCGTCGAGGAAGCGCCACACGAAGAACTGGCCGGGCTGCGCGCCGAGGCTCCGCAGATTGCGGCCGCGCATGTTCACCGCGACTCCTCGATCACCGTCGCGCTCGACCGAGGCGACGCGCACATCGTGACGGAGGGAGCGGGCCACCGGCATCCCGATTCGGAAGATGAGGACGGATGCCGCCACCACGGCCCACAGCCCCCACCAGTAGACGGTGGCTACCGTCGAGGCGGTGAAGTCGGCACCGGTCCAGAGCATGTGCGGGATGGCGAGTCCGACGCCGAGGTAGCCGTAGAGGTGGAGCAAGTGCCATGACTCGTAGCGGAGCTTGCGGCGAGCGCGACGGATGGAGGTCACCACGACCAGGATCAGCAGGCCCGTGCCGGCCGTCGCGAGCAGCATCCCCGAGTAGTCCCAGACGAATTGCCAGAGTTGCACGAGGGGGTTGATCGCCGCCTGCGCGGCGTACCCGAACACCAGCAGCACGATGTGCGCGATCAGCAGCCAGAACGACCAGAAGCCGACGAGCCGGTGCATGCGGGTGATGCCGTCCCGGCCGAAGCCCCGCTCGAACAGCGGCACGCGCGCCATCAGCAGCACCTGGTACAGGAGCAGGTTGGCGGAGATCAGGCCTGTGAGCCGGCCCGTGGTGTTCAAGAAGTCCGCACCCCCGGCCGCGATGGCCTCGATGCCGCCACCCTTCACCCACAGCGCGACGACGACGAGGCTGGTCAACCAGATCACGCCGCTCGCGGCGAGGTTCCATGCGATGCGGTCGGTACGGCGGGCAGCGATGGATCGCGCGGGCGCCATGGCCGGATCTGATGCGCCGCGGCGCCTCGCGACGGAGATCGGTGCGGTGGGGGATGCCATGAGGACATCGTTCGTCGAACTCTTTGAGATTGGGCCAAGAATGCCGACCTCTCAGCATGCTCATAGGCAACGCATCGTTTCACGGACGCGCACCTCGCGGTCTTCCAGATCGGATTTCGCTCCCGGCCCTCGGGGTTCATGGCGGTGCCGAGAAGGACTGGGATGACGCGTTCCCCCGCCGCTCGGGCAGCGACTTCGCCGGTATCGTCGTCGCCGCAGGCGCGGGCACCGCGGGGTTTCCGGTGAATTCAGAGGTGATCGGACATGTGCGATCCGGCGCCCAGGCCGCCTTCCTGACCGTCGGCATCGATCGTCTTGTGCGCCGCCCTCCCACCGTGACGTGGGAAGTCGCCGGCGGCCTGTACCTCGCCGGAGTCACCGCTCTCGACACGCTCGACGACCTCAAGATCGGC
>JAHIOK010000317.1 GCA_018895315.1 Actinomycetota bacterium
GCACCTGCGGTGAGAAGTCGGCCGTCCACCAGGTCTGACCGGAGTCGAGATTCTGCTGAGTGAAGCCGTGACCGACAGGACCGGGTGTGGGCTCGGTAACGAAGTGCTCGGCCATGAAGTCGCGCTGTGCGAAGAGACGGCGCTCCCCGTTCTCGGGCACCGCCTTGAACCCCGGGCGGCCGAGAGCCACCGACCACTGATCGAGCCATTGCTGCAGAGGGCTCGTCGACGCGGCGTACCCGGTCAGCATGCTCGTCGCCGTCGCCTCCATCGCATACGACTTCTGGCCGCCGACGGCCAGCGCGTGCATCTGCGGGGTGAGACCGAACGTGCCGAGCAGCAGCGTGTCGTGGTTGCCGTAGACCGCATACCAGGGCGCCGGAATGCCCGGAGACTCCACCTCGCGCGCGACCACCTGCTCGAGCAGTCGCGGCAGCGTCGGGAATCCGTGCACCGCGAAATCTCCTCCGGCAGGATCGCCGGGCCGGTAGGCCCAGGTCGCTTCCGCCCAGGCCTGCACTCCCTGAAATGTCGCGCCCGCGGTGGCGGGGTTCACGGCCCGCCCGTCCATCAGGTCGATGTACCAGCGCAGTTCCAGGTGGGAGTGCATGTCGGCGCTGTCGCCTGTGACCACCGCGGCGCCCATGGGAGCCCCGGTGAGCGGGCTGTACCGTGCATCGGAGAACGCCTGGATCATGGCCGTCGTCGTGTGCGGGCTCATGGGATCGTGCGGGTGGAACGCTGATCCCCACGCGGAATGGTCTTGCACGATCATCGGCTCGATGCGGGCGGGCGACTGCGCATCGATGACGTGCATGTCGGAGAGATGCCCGAGATAGAGCAGCGATCGCCGAGATGACGCACGCCCCGCGGGGGCTGCGCGCCGGAGGATGTCGGTGCGGGCGATGTACGCCTCCCCCGGACCGGTCGCGAGGGTGCGATATCCGCCGCGCAGCGCCTGTCCGTGCAGGATCGTCTGCTGCAGCGTCGTCGGGATGTCGGTACTCGCGCTCGCCCGTGCCGCGAGGGTCGGAGCGAGCACCTCGAGATCGAGGCCGGTGATCGCGGCGAGTGCGGCCGCACGCAGCAGGAATTGGCGACGCGACAGACCGGCCATTCAACGCCATTCGTTCGAGGTGCGAGCACGCGCGAGATGGGGACGAGCCGAACATTACCGCACCACGGTTGTGCCCGGAGGCGAGGGAAATACGCAGAACCGACTTATCGGGGAGAATGGGCGGAATACCCGCAACGACGAGAGGTCCGGCATGTCCGACGGTCAGGTGCTCGAGTTCTCGGGTGTCACGAAACAGTTCGGCTCGGTGCAGGCCGTGTCCGGATTCTCCGGGCGCGCCGAACCCGGTGTCGTCACGGGATTCCTCGGGCCCAACGGCGCCGGCAAGACCACGACGCTGCGCATCCTGCTCGGGCTCGTTCGCGCCACCTCCGGCACCGCAACTCTCGGGGGCGTGCCGTACGCGAAGCTGCGGCACCCGCTGCAGACCGTGGGCGCCGTCCTCGAGGCCGCGAGCTTTCACCCGGGCCGAACGGCCGCCAACCATCTGAAGGTCTACGCGCAGGCCGCAGGGCTCCCCCTCTCCCGCGTAGACGAAACCCTCGCCACCGTCGGGCTCAGCGACGTCGCGGGTCGCAAAGTCGGCGGCTACTCGCTCGGAATGCGCCAGCGTCTGGGTCTCGCGTACGCCCTGCTCGGCGACCCCGGCGTGCTGGTGCTCGACGAACCGTCGAACGGCCTCGACCCCGAGGGCATCAAATGGATGCGCCTGCTCTTGCGCGAACTCGCGCGCCAGGGCCGCACGGTGCTGGTCTCATCGCACCTGCTCACCGAGGTGCAGCAGACCGTGGACTCCCTCATCATCATCGCCCAGGGCCGACTCGTCTTCCAGGGCGGCCTCGATGACCTCACCGATCCGTCCGACTTCTCGACCGTCGTCGACGCGCCCGACCGCGCCGCGCTCACGCGCGCCCTGGATGCCGCGGGCATCGAGACCGAGGTGCTGCGCTCCGGACTCACCGCACGCAGCGCCGACACTCTGCAGGTCGGCGCGATCGCCGCGAGCGCAGGCATCGCACTCTCGACGTTGCACCGCCGCGGCCCCGCCCTCGAAGAGGTCTTCCTCGACCTCGTCAGCGGTGTCCGCGTGCACCCGAGCGCCGGGGGCGCCACGGCGGAGGCCTCCGCTCCCCCGACCCTGAACGACTCCGCTCCCCCGACCCCGAACGACTCCGCTCCCCCAACCCCGACCGCCCCCGCTCCGGCGGACACGGTTTCCGACACCGTTCCCGACGATGTCGCTCCGGCGGTGACGGCGGCGATCGCCGCCGAACTCGAGGCCGAGAGTCTGAGCCTCCCTGGGGCTGCTGCCTCTTCCGCCGCAGGCGGTACCGCATTCGCGGTCGCGAGCACCGGCGTGATCGACATCATCCCGCCACTCGGACTCGAATCCGGCTCCGTGCCCGATGCCTTCGCCGACGGTGACGCCGGCGACTTCGTGGCCGCCGATAGTTTTCCCGAGGTCGATGAGGCCGACGTCGAAACCCCGGTCGAGCAGGACTCTCCCGAAGATCCCGGCCCACCGGCATCCAGGCCCGAAGAATCACCCGAGCACCATGACGGAGGTGAGCAGCGATGAGCCTCGCAGCCGCCAGCCGCTCCGAATACTCGAAGCAGTTCAGCACCGCGATCTGGTGGATCCTCGCGCTCGTCCTGGTCTGCTACGTCGGCAGCAGCGCCGCGGGCCTCGGGTTCGTGCTCGCCGCCTCGGCGACCGGCACGATCACCGGGACTAACGGCCTGCAGATGTCGGGAGAGGGCCTGGCTCCGCTCCTCTACGGGCTCGCGGCATCCGTCGGTTATGTGTTTCCCGTCCTGATCGGCACGCTCATGGTCACGAGCGAGTTCCGCCACCAGACGCTCACCCCCACGTTCTTGGCCACCCCCCGGCGCGGCATCGTCCTGGGCGCCAAGGTCGTCGTCGGAGTGATGGTCGGTGTGCTCTACGCAGCGCTCGCGATCGTCTCGGCGGTCGGGCCGGCCGCGGCGATCCTCGCCGGCTTCGGGCTCGACACCGCGCTGACGTCGTCCGATACGTGGGCGCTGCTCGGCCGGATCGTGCTGTCGTTCGTGCTGTGGGTGCTCGTGGGCATCGGCGTCGGCAGCGTCGTGCGCAACCAGGTAGCTGCGATCGTCATCGTGCTGGCGTTCACGCAGTTCGTCGAGCCGCTCGCCCGAGTGGCGGCGACCTTCGTCGACGGACTCTCAGACGTGACGAAGTTCTTCCCGGGATCCGCGAGTGACGCGCTCGTCGGCTCGAGCATCTTCGCCGTCAGCACGGGTGGACAGGCGGGCGGAACGCCGCTCGAGTGGTGGGCCGGAGGTCTGGTGCTGCTGGGCTACGCAGTGGTCTTCCTCGTGCTCGGCAACCTCGTGAGCTGGCGCCGGGACGTCACCTGATCCAGCCCGGTGTTCGTCGCACAGCCCGCGGTCGACCGCTGCGTGCGGCTCCGATCGAGAGGTTCAGCTCGCAGTGGGTTTGCGCGCGCGGGGCTTCTTCGCGTGGGCGGGGATCACGGCGATCGCGCCGGTCGCGAGGGCTGCGACATCCTCTGGCTTGTCGGTGCCGTCGAGGCGAAGCGCCTGGATGAGCGCGAGACCGTGGCTGGTGGTGAGCACGAGCCGTTCGAACTCGGGATGCCCGTCGAGGTCGATCACGACGCTCGGCTTGCGGCGGCGGATCAGCACCAGATCTCGCCCGCTCGACGACTTCCACGACCCCATCGCCACGGCGACCGGCAGGTAGGTGCCCGGGTCGGGCACGCCGCGCAGCCAGGTCCACGCGTCATCGGTGAGCTGCACGCGGACGATCGCCGAGCGATCGATCACGATGTTCTGCCTGCGGAATGACAGCGCGTGCTCGGTGACCGAGAGCACCACTTCGAGGTGAGCGGAGTCGAGCAGGAGCGTCACCATGGGTCCAGTCTGCCAGCGGTGCCCCGCTCCTTGCTGGTCGTTTGCTCACAGACCGGCAACGATCACGATCGCGCAGGATGCCACGCGGTGGTCGGCGCCGGGGTGCGAGGCGGTGGCCTCATCACCCATGGCAGTCGGAGGTGCGCTTGACTCTCTACGTCACCGCCCCTCAGCCGACGCCAAGTACGACTACGGCGCGGCGCCCGACGCGCTCGCCCAGCGGGCGCATGCCATCCCC
>JAHIOK010000318.1 GCA_018895315.1 Actinomycetota bacterium
AGTTCGCGGGGTCTGCGTCCGAGGGTGTCGCGGGCACGAGGCTCGCGGTCAGTGGGCTCGCGGGTGCGGTGTGCGCCGGCACCGAGACGCGCACCAGGAACCCGCCCCGCTCGAGAGGGTGCAACTCGATGGCTCCACCCGACGCAGCGGCACGCTCGCGCATACCGAGCTGGCCGAGCCCCGGTCGGGCGGAGGCAGCGAGCCGGCCGGTGTTGGTGACTTCGAGTTCGATGCCGTCATCGAGGTAGCGCAGCCGCACATCGGCGGTGGCGTTGGGTCCGGCGTGCCTGCGGGCGTTGGTGAGCGCCTCCTGGGCGATCCGGTACAGGTTGACCTGCACCGTCTCGGCGACCGCGGACGGGTCGCCGATCACCGTCAGGGTGGTGGGGAGCCCGGCTGCCGTCGCCTCGACGACGAGACCTTCGATTGCGGCCAGACCGATGGTCGTGGGCGCCGTCAGGGGATCATCGGAGGCGGATTGGCCCGGGGAGCGCAGCGTTTCGAGCAGTTGCCGCAGCTCGCCCAGCGCCGTACGGGCGGATGCTTCGACACTCGTGAGCGCCTGGGTCGCGGCATCCGGGTCCTTCGTCATCACCGCGCGAGCTGCGCCCGCCTGCACGCCCATGAGCGACACATGATGCGCGACGACGTCGTGCAGCTCCCGGGCGATGCGCAGGCGGTCGAGAGCGACAGCCTGCGCCGCGGTCACTTCGCGTTCGCGCTCGAGTTCGGCGGTGCGCTGCTCGAGCGCCATCCGCTGACGCGCCGAGGCATACGCGTTCTCACCGAAGTAGTAGGCACCGCTGAAATACAGCACGTTGATCAGGATGTTCAGCAGTGTGTACGCCACGAACGGCGAGAACGCGCCCGCACGCGAGAGACCGTTCGGCGCGACTTCCGCTGTCGCCTGGATGAAGAGGTTGACCATCAGCCACACGAACATGCCGATGATGATCAGCACGCGTACGAGGGCGGCGCGTCGGCGATCGGAGGACCACGCGCCGACGGTGTAGAACGCGATGAACATCGCGATGTTGCCGGCGTAGAGCTCGGGCACGTGCAGTGTCGCCGCGAGGAAATAGGCAATCGCGACGATCACAGCGACCGTCCCGGGCCAGCGACGGCGCAGCGCGAGGGGAGCGGCCACGACGAATGCGTAGACCACCGCCCATGACATCGGTGCCTGGTCGGTGCCGTAGATCCCCGCCACCGACGAGAGCGCCGAGCTGATGAGCGCACCGACGAGCATGACGACGGCGAGCACGACGTCGGTGCGCTGCTCGGACGGGCTGAGCGCGCGAGCCGGAGTGGCGGCGCGTGCGGGTGCCGTGGACATGACTCCCACGCTAGAGGGAAGGGGCGGCAGTGGCATCCCCCATGGGGAGGAGGCGGGCGCCCCGCGATCTTCGGGGAATCGCGCGAAATTCGGAGGATCGGCCGCGAATCTTCCGAAGAACCGGGGATTCTCCGACGCTCGTGACCAGGATGCCGCTCAGCCGAAGATCATCGGGCGGTCGTCGTCCTCGGGGCCGGTCAGGTCGAGGTCGACGACCACCGGAACGTGGTCGCTCGGCGCCTCGCCCTTGCGCTCGTCGCGGTGGATCGCCGCGCCGGTGACGGCCTCGGCGAAGGCGTGCGAGCCGAGGATGAAGTCGATGCGCAGCCCCTCGTTGCGGGGGAAGCGCAGTTGCTTGTAGTCCCAGTACGTGAACCCGCTCGGGATCAGCGGGCGAACGACATCCGCGAGCCCTGCCGACTCCAGCGCAGCGAAGGCCGCGCGCTCGGGCGGCGAGACGTGCGTCGAGGCGCCGACGACGATGGTCGGGTCGCCGTTGTCGGCGTCAGTGGGGGCGATGTTGAAGTCTCCGACCAGCGCGAGGGCGGTGTCGGGCGTGGCAGCCAGCGTGGACCTCGTGTGCTCGGTCAGCGCGCTCAGCCAGTCGAGCTTGTAGAGGTAATGCGGGTCGTCGAGGCCGCGGCCGTTCGGCACATAGAGGCTCCACACCCGCACGCCGCCGATCGTCGCCCCCAGCGCGCGGGCCTCGAGCGGAGCATCCGGACCCTCGTGGCCCTTGGCGAAACCGGGCATGCCGGGGAACGAGTGCTCGACATCCTGGAGCGGCAGCCTGCTCGCGATCGCGACACCGTTCCATTGGTTGAGCCCGTGCGCGTGCACTTCATAACCCGCGTCCTCGAACTGCGCGTACGGGAACTGCTCGGGCTTGCACTTGATCTCCTGCATCGCGAGCACATCGATGCTCTCTCGAACCGCGAACTCCACCGTGCGGGTGACACGGGCGCGGATGGAGTTGACGTTCCAGGTAGCCAGGCGCATGGAACAAGCCTAGGCCGGGGACCCGACCTCGCCCGGACGCGCGAGCCCCGGCATCCCGGACCGCCGTTCCCTCCGAAACCACACTTCCCGCGGCATCCGGTCAACGCCCCTCACCGCGAGACCCCACTTCCCGCGTGAAACCACTCCGTCTGGTGACCAGGGTGTGTGGTTTCGAGTAGGGAGTGTGGTTTCGCGGATGCAGGGATGCAGGGAGCAGGGATGCAGGGATCCCGGGATGTCTCGGAGTCCAGCCAACGGATGCCTCGGCCCCCGCGCAGA
>JAHIOK010000319.1 GCA_018895315.1 Actinomycetota bacterium
CGATGAGCTTGCCCTCGGAGTCCACCAGCGCGCCCCCGGAGTTGCCCGGGTTGATCGCCGCATCCGTCTGGATGACCGCGATCTTGATGGTCTCGGTCGTGCCCGTCGTGGACTTTCCCTGACCATTGTCGAAGTAGAACGGGCCGTTCTGACCGTTCTGACCGTTGCCCGGCGACTGCGTGGAGTCGCCGGAATTGGGTGCCGCAGAGGATGCGATCTCGATCGACCGGTTCAGCGCGCTGACGATTCCCGTGGTGACAGTGTTCGACAGACCGAGGGGCGCACCGATCGCAACGGTTTGATCCCCGACGTTGATCTTGCTGGAGTCGCCGAAGGCGATCGGCGAAAGCCCGGATGCATTGGTGAGCTTGATGACCGCGAGATCGTAGGTGGGGTCCGTCCCGACCACGGTCGCCTTGTACACCTTGCCGTCGGATGCCGTCACCGAGATCGTCGGGTTCGCCGTTGCACCGTCGAGCGTCACGACGTGGGTGTTCGTGAGCACATAGCCGTCGGCGCTCAGAATGACGCCCGAACCGGTGCCGCCCGACGATCCGGAGGTGACACTGATCGTGACGACACTCGGCGTGACCTTCGCTGCGATGGCCGTGACGTTGTTGACCGACTCCGTGTTGTTCACCGTCACGACGGACGGGCCCGCCGCGGCGGTCGTTCCCGACGTGCTCCACAAGGCCGTTCCCGCGTACGCGCCGCCGAGACCGGCCGCACCGCCTACGAGAGCCGCGGCGACGAGCAGCCCGGCGATCTTGCTCGCACCGGACTTCTTCTTCGTGTCGGTCGTCGTCGCGACGGTCGTCTGCCCCGCATCCGTGAGCGGCAGGGTGGGCTGCGTGGCGGCGGGACCGAACGCCTGGCCGGTGTACGGCTGGCCCGGGTAGGGCTGGCCCGCGTACTGCTGGCCGGGGTGCTTCGGGGCTCCGTACGGCTGACCCTGCGGAGCGCCGGGGTAGGACGGCGCGGCAGCCGGATGCGTGGGCTGTGCCGGCGCTGCCCAGCCGGGAGTCTGCCCGGCGGCGTGACCTGCGGCCGGCTGCTGTGCCGTCGGGGCGGGTGGCTGCACGGGCGGAGTGAGCGGTGCCACCGGGGCGGCGTCGGCCGGCGCGACGGGCGCAGCCTGTTCGGCGGGAACTGAGGGCGACGACTGCGACGCCTCGGATGCCGGGACGGATACCCCGGAAGCGGTGGGTGCTGTCATGTCGTGTGATGCGGCGGCAGGCTCAGCGGGTGCCTCGGATGCCGATGCGGCGGATTCTTCCGGGCCGGTGCCCTGGTTCTCAGTCATTGGTGCTCCTTCTGACAAGTGCTCATCAGCCTGCCCCGCGATTCTGTGCGTTTCTTATGCCACGAGTGGGACAGCCCTATGCGAGTAGCGTGTGTGCGATGCAAGACATACCTGGCGCCTGGCTGCGCACCGCACGGGGTGCGGGGCTCCTCGGGCCGAACGGATCGCCCGCTCCTACCATCTTCGCCGAGATGAGTGCACTCGCGGCGCGTACAGGCGCGATCAACCTCGGTCAGGGGTTCCCCGACGAAGACGGTCCCGCCGCCGTGCTGGAGGCCGCGCGTGAGGCGATCGCGCAGGGTGTGAACCAGTATCCGCCGGGTCGCGGCTTCCCGGATCTGCTCGCCGCCGTTGCCGAGCATCAGGCGCGCTTCTACGGCCTTCGCCTCGATCCTGAACGCGACATCCTGATCACCGCCGGTGCGACGGAAGCGCTCGCCTCCGCACTTCTCGCCCTCATCGACGGCACCGATGACGAGGTCGTCGTCTTCGAGCCGTACTACGACTCCTATGCAGCGTGCGTCGCCCTCGCTGGCGCGCGGCTCGTCACCGTGCCCCTGCGTTGGCCGGACTTCCAACCCGACCTCGACGAGCTGCGCCGCGCCGTCACCGACCGCACCCGGATCATCCTCGTCAACGACCCACACAACCCCACCGGCGCGGTGTTCGGACGCGACGTGCTCGAAGAGATCGTGCGTCTCGCCGAACGGCACGACGCCGTGATCGTCACCGACGAGGTCTACGAGCACCTCACATTCGGCACGACCCACACTCCGATCGCCACGCTGCCCGGCGCGTGGGAGCGCACTCTGACGATCTCGTCGGGCGGAAAGACATTCTCGACAACAGGGTGGAAGATCGGCTGGATCAGCGGACCCGCGCCCCTCGTTGACGCCGTCCTCGCCGTCAAGCAATTCCTCACCTACGTCAACGGCGCGCCCTTCCAACCCGCGATCGCCACCGGACTGCGGCTGCCCGACGCCTTCTTCGACGGCATCGCCGCGACGTTGCAGCACAAGCGCGACCTGCTCGGAGCGGGACTGTGCGCTGCGGGATTCGACGTGTCCGAGCCGCAGGGCTCGTACTTCACCGTCGTGGATGCAGCGACGCTCGGCGCAACCGATGCCGGCGACTTCTGTCGGGCGCTGCCGTCGCGGGCCGGCGTGGTCGCGATCCCCCTCACAGCTTTCGTCGGGCCCGAACATCGCCAGGACTATGCGACCCTCGTGCGGTTCGCCGCGTGCAAGCGGGTGAAGGTGCTGGAGGACGCGGCATCCCGGCTGCTGGCGCTCGCGGACTAATCCTCAGGAACGCGGTTCGACGCGGTAGCGGCGCAACGCCAGCGCGGGATTGACCCGTCGCACTCGAGCGACGGCCTCGGCATCGAGATGGGCGACCGCGACGTCCGTGGCCGTTCCCACCGAAGCCAGAGCCACACCCTGCGGGTCGACGATCATCGAA
>JAHIOK010000320.1 GCA_018895315.1 Actinomycetota bacterium
CGTCACCAGGTTCACCCAATGCGCGGCGAGCCCCGGGGTCAGTACCGGGAGCGCAGCGATCGCCCGCTGCGGCAGACCCGCCTCGACCGCGTAGCCGTTCATCATCTGGCCATAACGCAGCACATCGGGGCCGCCGATGTCGACCGTGCGGTCCACCTGGGCAGGCACGCGCGCCGCACCGAGGAGGTAGTGCAGCACATCGCGCACGGCGATCGGCTGGATGAAGTTGCGCACCCATTTCGGAGCGGGCATGTAGGGCAGCACATCGGTCAGGTGACGCACCATCTCGAACGATGCCGAGCCCGAGCCGATGACGACGCCGGCCTGCAGCACCAGCGTGGGCACGGTGCTGCGGAGGAAGATCTCGCCCACCTCAACACGGGAACGCAGGTGCGGCGACAGGTCTCCGACGGGGTGCAGTCCGCCGAGGTACACGATGCGGCCCACGGATGCCGCGGCCGCCGCGTCTGCGACGGTCCGGGCGGCGAGGCGGTCCGCGTCTTCGAAACCCGCACCTGAGCCCATAGAGTGCACCAGGTAGTAGAGCACGTCGACGCCGTGGACGGCGGCGGCCATGGCATCCGGATCCGACGCGTCTCCCTCGGCGATCTCGACGTCATCGCCCCACTCGAACGCGCCCACGCGCTCCGGGTTGCGGGCGAGCACGCGCACGCGATATCCCGCCGCGATCAGGCGCGGCACGAGCCGGCCGCCGATGTATCCGGTGGCCCCGCAGACGAGCACCCGGGGTGCGGTGCCGTCGTCGCGAGGGATCGCGCGCAGGACTTCTTCGCGGCCGGTGGGCGCGGTGAGTTCGCTCATGATTGCACGCTACGCGGTGCGACCACTGACGGCGGGGGCTTGCGATCTCGCCCGTTCCATGGTGTGTTCCGCTGTGTCGTCCGAGGCGTCAGCCCGCCCGGTGCTCCAGCCGAATGACGACCGACTTCGAGGTCGGCGTGCCGCTGACGTCGGCGGTCGACTCGAGGGGCACCAGCACGTTGGTCTCGGGGTAGTACGCTGCCGCGTTGCCGCGCGGGGTGCGGTAGGCGACGATCCGGAACTCCTCGGCGCGACGCTCCTCTACGCCGCCATCCGCGCCCGGCCACTCCGAGACGAGGTCGACGATCTCACCGTCGATGAACCCGAACGAAGCGATGTCATCGGCGTTCACGAACACGACACGGCGCCCGCCGTGTATACCGCGATATCGGTCGTCCTTGCCGTAGATGGTGGTGTTGTACTGGTCGTGCGAGCGGAGCGTCTGCAGGATCAGCCGCCCCTCGGGGATGCGCGGGTACTCCAGCTCGTTCACCGTGAAATGGGCCTTGCCGTCGGATGTTGCGAAAGCCCGGGCATCGCGCGGCCCGTTCGGGAGGAAGAATGTGCGCCCCTTATCGATGCGACGGTCGTAGTCCTCGAACCCCGGAACGACATGAGCGATGTGCGCGCGGATCAGGGCGTAGTCGGATTCGAGTGCCGCCCAGTCGGTGTGCGGCACGTTCGCCGGGTGACCGACGTGCGGTGCGTTCGGGCCGGATGCTTCATCGCCGGGCGCCCGCTCCACCTGCGCCTCGTCGATGGCCGCCGCCTCCGCACGGTCGGCCTCGAGGTGGTCGCCGGCGCCGCCGCGACGCACGACCGGGGGTTCGGCGGTGAGAGTCGGGCCCGCGGCATCCGCGCCGAACAGGAGCGCGCACAGCCGCGTGATGATCGCGACTTCGCTGAGCAGGTCGTCGGCGGGCGGCGACAGCCGTCCACGGGACGAGTGCACGGCACCCATCGAGTCCTCGACACTGACACGCTGTTCACGACCCCCGCGGCGATCGCGGTCGGTGCGACCGAGCGTGGGCAGGATGATGGCTCGGCGACCGGTGACGACGTGAGAGCGGTTCAGCTTGGTCGAGACCTGCACGGTCAGATCGGTGCGGCGAAGCGCCTCCTCGACCACCACGGTGTCGGGGGTGGCGCTGACGAAGTTGCCGCCCATGCCCATGAAGAAGCGGCTCGTGCCGTCGCGCATCGCGCGAATGGCGGCAACCGTGTCGTGTCCGTGCTCGCGGGGCGCGGTGAAGGAGAACTCCGCATCGAGGGCCGCGAGGAACTCCTCGGACGGCTTCTCGTAGATGCCCATCGTGCGGTCGCCTTGCACGTTGGAGTGCCCGCGCACCGGGCAGACCCCGGCGCCGGTGCGTCCGATGTTGCCCTGCAGCAACAGCACGTTGACCACGTCGCGGAGCGTCGCGACCGAATGCTTGTGCTGCGTGAGCCCCATCGCCCAGCACACGATCGTGGCCTTCGAGGTGCGCACGGTCTCGGCCACATGGCGCAGTGTGTCTTCGGGGATGCCGGTGGCGGCGACGAAGTCCGCCCACGAGGCATCCGTCATCTCCTGCCGGTAGGCGTCGAAACCGGACGTGTGCTCGTCGATGAATGCGTGGTCGAGCACACCGCCTTCGGCGGCCTCGACCTCGAGCAGGTGCTTTCCGATCGCCTGGAACAGCGCCTGGTCACCGCCGAGGCGGATCTGCACGAACTGGTCGGCGAGCTTCGTGCCGCCCAGCAGGACGCCCTTCGCGGTCTGCGGATTCTCGAACCGCATCAGCCCCGCCTCGGGGAGGGGGTTCACCGCGATGATCGTGGCGCCGCGCTCTTTGGCCTTCTCGAGGGCGCTGAGCATGCGCGGGTGGTTGGTGCCGGGGTTTTGACCCGCGACGATCAGCAGGTCGGCGTCGTGGATGTCTTCGATCGAGACCGTGCCCTTGCCGATGCCGATCGTCTCGGAGAGGGCCGACCCGGATGACTCGTGACACATGTTGGAGCAGTCGGGCAGGTTGTTCGTGCCCACGCCGCGCACGAGGAGCTGATAGAGGAACGCCGCCTCGTTGGAGGTCCGCCCCGAGGTGTAGAAGATCGCCTCGTCGGGGTCGTCGAGGCCGCGGATTGCATCGGCGATCTCGCCGAGCGCGTCGTCCCACGAGATCGGGCGGTAGTGCGTGGCACCCTCTTCGAGGATCATCGGATGCGTCAGCCTGCCCTGCTGCCCGAGCCACCAGTCGTCGTGGCCCTGGAGCTCGGCCATCGCGTGCGCGGCGAAGAACTCCGGCCCGACCTGGCGCAACGTCGTCTCCTCGGCGACCGCCTTGGCACCGTTCTCGCAGAACTCCGCGATGTGGCGCTTGTCCTCCTCGGGCCACGCACAGCCGGGGCAGTCGAACCCGTCCTTCTGGTTCACCCGCAACAGCGCCCGCGCGCTGCGCACAACGCCCGCCTGTTCCTGCGCGATCTCCAGCGCATGCAGCACCGCCGGCACACCGACCGCGACCTTCTTGGGCTGCGAGACGCGCAGGCGGGTCTCATCGATGTCTGAGGTGGGGGGCTTCGATGCCATGGTCAACAGATTACGCCGCGGCGGGGGACGCCCGACGTGCCGGAGAACTGCTGGGTGGGGCTGAAGCGGTCACGGCCGCACCGAACGACCGGGCCAGGCGTGCTGCAGCAGTTCTGCGGCACCGAAATCGCGCGTGCCGCCGATCGACGGCGGGTCGACGGCGGGGCGGGTGACGGCGGTGTGCGGCCGGATCAGCGGCGGCCGGTGCCGAAGAGGCCTCGGATCACGCCGCCCAGGATCGTCTGCGTCGACTTCGAGTTGAGGATCTGCTCGATCGGCGACTTCTGGACGCTGCGCGTCGTGCGGGTCGACGTGCCGGAGGTCTTCTTCATCAGCCGCTCGTACTCGGCCTGAGCCTTCTTCTCGGCCGCCGCCTGCGCTTTGTCTGCGGCAGCCCGCTGCTTCGCGGCTTCGGCGTCGGCCTTGGCCTGCGCGAGAGCCGCGTCCTGGGCCACGGCGGCCTCAGTGGCGGCACTCATGCGCGCCGCGAGGATCTCGCGCGCCGATTCCGGGTCGATCGCGGTGCCGTACTTCGGCAGCAGCACGGACGCCGCAACCGCGGCGTCGATCTGCGCGTCCGGCGTGGGCGTCATCAATCCCTGCGGCGCGCGCAGGCGGGTCCACGCTACGGGAGTCGGCGCCCCCTTCTCGCTCATCACGGTGACGATCGCTTCGCCCGTGCCGAGCTCCTGCAGCACACGCTCCAGGTCATACCCCGACTTCGGGTAGGTGCCGACCGTCGCGCGCAGCGCCTTGGCGTCGTCGGGGGTGAATGCGCGCAGGGCATGCTGTACACGGGATCCCAGCTGTGCCAGCACATCGGACGGCACATCTTTCGGGGTCTGCGTGACGAAGAACACCCCGATGCCCTTCGACCTGATCAGTCGCACGGTCTGCGTGATCGCCGACAGGAAGTCCTTCGACGCGTCCCGGAACAGCAGATGCGCCTCGTCGAAGAAGAACACCAGCTTCGGCTTGTCGAGGTCGCCTACCTCGGGGAGGATTTCGAACAGCTCGGCGAGCAGATACATCAGGAACGTGGAGAACAGCGCCGGCTTGTCGGCGATGCCCGGTACCTCCAGCAGGCTGACGATGCCCCGCCCGTCGGCCGCGGTGCGCAGGAACTCCCGCACGTCGAACTCGGGTTCACCGAAGAACACGTCGGCACCGCCGTCGGCGAACGTGATGAGTTCCCGCAGGATCACGCCGGCAGTGGCCGGTGCGAGTCCGCCGAGGTCTTTGAGTTCGGGCTTGCCTTCGTCGCTCGTGAGGTAGCTCAGCACGGCACGGAGGTCGGAGAGATCGACCAGTGCGAGTCCGTTGCGATCGGCGTAATGGAACACGAGTCCGAGGCTCGACTCCTGCGTCGCGTTGAGCCCGAGCACTTTGCTCAGCAGCAGCGGTCCGAATCCTGACACGGTGGCGCGCACGGGTACGCCCTTGCCGATGCCGCCGAGGGCGTAGTACTCCGTGACGGATGCCTCGGGCTTCCAGTCCTGCCCGATCGCACTCGTGCGCGCGAGCAGCTTC